>JAFDJF010000436.1 GCA_019307645.1 Deltaproteobacteria bacterium | reverse complement strand
ACACATTTCACGCACTCTAACACGTTTTTGTTCGAAGTTTTATGCAACGTTAGGGTTAACCATTCAACAATTGAAGCATTTAACGAGGTTTGACCCAATGAACAGCGCCACATTCCGAGACGACAGCCCTACCGTTAAAGTAAAGGGCAATGACATAGACAGTGCGTTAAAGCTACTTCGCAGGCAAACTGTGAGTGTAAACGCATTCGGCCAGATCAGGATTCCGCGTAAGAATATAAAACACCGGCAGCGTAGAAGGGACAAAAGACTGATGGCAGCAGAAGACAAAAAATGAACTCAAATTGTTCTCCAATCGAAACCGATCACTAGGCTGCCTCCAGTCCTTGTGCTTTGAGAGTATCTGTCGGGTTTTTTTACAACTTGTAAAAATCCTCGACGATCAATCCTTTCCACGATTTTAAACATCCTTTTTTCTGACCTGTAACTTTCCGTGGTTTCAGGCAGTTAAGCTACTTTGCGCAAGTTTCAGCTTTTGGCACACCTATTGCGTAGGTTTAATGATAAAGCTCTATGGAACTTCATATCCTGACAGGAGCTCGCGTCAATCTCTTTTGGTGCGATATAATTATTCGTTTTTTGGTAAAGGGTTAGCGCTTTAAAAAAAATATGAAAGAGAAATTCACAATCCTGATAACGGACCGGAACCGCCACGTGAGAGACTTTTTAAGGCGTGAGATGATGGGGGAAGGCTTCAAGATTCGAATGGCAAAAAATGCCCGGGAGGTGTTGGAGTGGGTATACCATCGTGATCTTGTTGATCTCCTTATCCTTGACCCGGACCTGCCGAATGCCGGCGAAAGGGCAATGATGGAAAGGCTTAACGACCGTATTCCGCCTTTACCGGTTGTAGTCCACTCCTTCCTTTCGGACAATGAAACTTATTTGGATTGCTTACATCCTGCCGCTTTTGTGGAAAAAAGAGGAAACAGCATTGAGCGCCTCAAAGAGGTTGTGTTTGAGATATTGGGGAATCCAGAACATCAGTCGGCCAATGCATCGGAAGAAAGCGCCAAAAGTTTACGAAAAACAATACAGGGGGAAAAGAATATTGGAAACCACTCCTGAAGTAGATGACATCTCTAACGGGCAGGCAAATATCAGGGATTACTTCAAGCAGCTCCGCGTCAGACTCGTTATCGGACTTTTGCTTGGTTTTATTCTTCCGTATGGTTCGCTTTCCGTATATTTTGACTTTCAATTCAACAGCACCTTAAGAAAGACCGGGATACTCAATCTGACGGCCCTTTCAGAGAGCCAGAGAAATACCATAGACCTTTTTCTCCAGGAACGGGTCGTCAATCTTTTCAACCTGTTCCACAGCAGTGAATTCAGCCTTGAACCCTCCAAGCATGACATGGAATATCATCTCCAAAACCTGAGACAGGTGAGCGACGCGTTTATTGACGTAGGGTTTCTCAATGCAGATGGAATTCAGACAGGATACGCCGGTCCTTTTCCGAATCTCCAGGGAAGGGATTACAGCGATGAAAACTGGTTCAAGACTCAGATGGATCAGGATCAGGATTACTTTATCAGCGATATCTACCTGGGTTTCAGAAAAAAAGCGCATTTCACCATCGCAACCAGGCAGATGATCGACGGCAGGTTTTATGTCATCCGATCCACGCTGGACCCTGACAAATTTTACATGTTCCTGCGGAGTATAAGCCACGGCAAGGAGGTCGAATGCGCGCTGATAAATAACAAAGGCCTGTACCAGATAGTAGACCCTGACAGGGGGAAACTGCTCGGAATGAGCGACTACGTCCCGCCGCAAACAGAGAGCCCGGGAGTAAAGCAAATAAAAAAGGGAGGGGATACCGTATTGATAGCCTATGCATGGCTCAGCGAAACTCCCTGGGCCTTGCTTGTCAGACAGCCTTTGAGCATCGTTCACGCCCGCATGTACCGCGCAAGGCGAATAATGATAGCAAGTCTTGTGTTTATTCTGTTTACCGTTGGTGGATTAATCTGGTTTACCACCAACAGATTGATCAGCAACGCCCAGGCCGTTGCAGAAAAAAGGGATGAGCTTCAGTACCAGCTTGTGCATGCCTCCAAGCTGGCATCCGTCGGCGAACTGGCAACGGGAGTGGCCCACGAAATCAACAATCCCCTGGCCATAATCACTGCTACAAGCGGTGTTATCAGGGACATGCTGGATCCTGAGTTCGATCTGAACCCGAGTCCCGAGAATATTACGAAAGAGCTTGATATTATTGATTCCGCTGCCTTCCGGGCGACGAAGATCACCAGGCAGCTCCTTGGCCTGGGACGCAAAAATACACCCCGGCTTGTTCCGTGCAATGTTAACGATCTCCTTGATGAGGTGATGAGCGGCATTAAGGAGCGCGAATTTAGGGTTGAAGATATCGAGGTCCGTCGTGATTACGACCCTGACATTGCGGAAATACTGCTGGATCACGATCAGATCAGACAGGTTTTTCTGAATCTAATCAACAATGCCGGCGATGCTATTTCCGGACCGGGGGCTGTCACAATCACCACCAGCAGTAATGATAAAAATGTCCGGGTTACCATAGCCGACACCGGAGAAGGCATGGCTACTGACCGGATTAAACAGATATTCAATCCCTTTTTTACTACAAAATGAACCGGAAAAGGTACCGGACTTGGCCTTAGCGTCTCCTTAAGCATTGTGGAGGCAATGGGCGGCACAATTGATGTTCAGAGTCTGAAAGGTTCCGGGAGCTCATTTACGATATCCCTGCCACTAAAAAAGCAAAAGGAGTAGCGAATGGAGAAGAACACGGCGGCAAATGAGGAAAACAGCAAGCTGAAAATATTACTGGTCGATGATGAGGATCGATTTCGTGAGTCATTGGGTCAACAATTGAGTAATCGAGGGTTCAAAGTCTACCAAAAAAGTAACGGAGAGGATGCCATTAAAATAGTGCGTCACAAAAACCCCCAAGTGGTAATCCTTGACCAGAAGATGCCCGGCATGGACGGTATCGAGACACTGAAGGAGCTGAAAAAGATCAGGCCCGAGGTCCAGGTAATTATGCATACGGCCTACGGCAACATCGAATCTGCGCGGATTACGGGGAAGCATGATGTTTTCTGTTATCTGGAAAAACCCTGCGGCCTTGATGAATTGATAAGCACGATCAAACTGGCTGCCGAGGAACGGGTCTATGCACTGGCACGGCATGAAATACCAGTGGTTAAAAAGAGCAGCATGAAAGAATTGCTGCTCGGTGTTCAGAACGCCAGACCGGGGATTATTATGCTGGGAATCCTTCTCTTCCTTGGCATCACCCTTATGCCTGTGCCCAAGCAGCTCGTTACCTTTTTGACTGCAGAAAAAACCGGACAGGCAGGAGAAGGGATCTCAGGATACTCTGAGTATCATAAGATGGAAGTAGGCCAGACCATATCGGATTATTATGGTGAAAAGGCCAAATTGTATACCAAGACAAAG
>JAFDJF010000435.1 GCA_019307645.1 Deltaproteobacteria bacterium | reverse complement strand
CGAACCGTGGGGGTCTCTTTTTAGATGCCCGCATCACAACTGACATCCGCTATTATGCCCGCCAAACCTGGATTTTAAGCAACGTAAAGGCAGAGAAGGGCAATTTTGCGCGGGAGACACACTTTGGCAGTTCCTCATAACGAATTGCGTATTTAAAGAATGGTTCACGGTACAAGGCACACGGTATAAGGTCTTGATTCAAATGAAGACGCATTTTTCTTTAAACCTTGCACCTTATACCTTACACCTTATACCTTGCCTCAATGGCTCACAAATATGCGGGTTTCTAAAAAGAGACCCCCACGGTTCGACAATTCCGATTATGCTACATCTTTTCAAAACGCTAAACTGTTACAAAAAATGACTTCAAATTATCGTCTCCTTCTGGTATAGGAGACAGATGCCTTATAAAAGAAGACCGTTAGCCTCTATATGTAAAATTGCACTGGGCACACTTTTTCTTGCATTGGGGTGCCTTTGTTCTGCTTCTCCGACCTCTGCAGATCTTCCCCTGCTGACAGAACATATTACAGCGTATAACCTCGAACAACATAAAAACAGCCTGTCAGACCACTCTTATCGAGGAGAGGAAGGGATATTGAGAATAAAACCGGAAGTCGGACGGTCTTTTGGTCTCAATGTCCTCCTAAATCAGGATTATATTAAGGCCACTGAATTATACGGAGAAGCCAAGGACCTCTTTAAAAAGGCCGTCGAAGCGATGACCACACGTGAGGAAGAGCAACACCCCGGGTAACATGTGAATAAGGTAGCAGAAATGGCTGTTCAGCACAACCAGACTATCGCACTCGCCTGGGAGCATATGATATCTTACCGCTCAAAGCTGACAGCGGAAGTTGATGACAGGCTGAATGCGGACATCAGTTCCCGTCTAATGGAAAAACTGCTGATGGAGGACATGGAGAAGGCCGCATATAATCTGAGGGACACCCTGGGGAGTTTTCACAACCAATGTGAGGAACTTGATGAGGATGCCCCTCTGAATCTTGAAAACATCAAGTTCGTCAATTACGTTTTCCATGAATTTACAGAGAATGCCTCAGAAGAGGCCAAAAACCGATTCGACCTCGACATAAGCAACAGGAAGGATGACGCAGATTCGGGGTCCGTGTGGAAAATCGCCTTAGGGAAGTCAAGTTCCCGTTTTTCCTCAGTCCTTGAAGCCGTATTTGAAAAACATCAAAAAACCGGCTACCCTGTTGACGAACTGTTGTTTCTTGCCTTGATTTGGCAGGAATCAGACTATGACCCCCGCAATGTGTCTTATGTCGGGGCCGCCGGACTGACCCAGATCATGCCAAGTACCGCAAAAGGCCTTGGGATGAAGAACATTTTCGCGCCCCCATATTTTAAGGAGGCAGGCTCTCTTTTGGGGCACGAGCGCAGACTGAAGCATAAGGCAAAAAACCTGCTTCGGGAGATGACGGAAGAAAACAGTCTCGTACATGCAAAACAGGCCAGAAATCTGACGCAGGAATCTCTGGATTGCAGAAAAAAACGGAAAGAACTCTTTGCCCGCTACAGGCAGAAACTGTTGGAAGACGGGACAGATGATCGCCTGAATCCCCACAAGGCGCTTGAGTTCGGCCTTAAGTATTTCTCACAAATGATGAAAATTCAAAAAGGAGACACCAGTCTGGCGCTGGCCTCTTATAATGCCGGACCTCACAGAGTCAAACAATATAATGGCATTCCCCCGTTCGAAGAGACCATAAACTTTCGAAACAGGGTGTTAAATTATTATCGCTTTTATCAGTCAAGAGTCAAAAAGTACCTTTCAGAGCAAGCGGCAACCCGTTGAGGAAGTAGCGTCTTTAGAAACTGGCATGTCCGCTCGCAATAACATTTGACATTATCAAAAAAAGTATGATTGACGATTCCGTAAAAAGTCAGGAAACACCATTTCTCGTCATTTCGGCGAAGGCCGGAATCTAGTTATATCAATATGTTCTGGATGCCGGATCCGGTCCGGCATGACGATTTCGGACTTTTTACGAGACCGTCATGATTATAAAACAAAATTTATGGAGATAGATTATGGACTCAGAAGTTTTGGGAAAAAGCAATTTTGAGGATATCAGTCTTTTGAAACGCGGGAAGGTAAGAGATGTTTATGAAATTGATGAGAAACTGCTGATTGTAACAAGCGATCGGATTTCAGCGTTTGATGTGGTCATGGATGACCCAATCCCCGACAAGGGCAAGATCCTGACCGGCATTTCCCTGTTCTGGTTCGACAAACTGGCCTCGACTGTTGAGAATCATCTGTTAAGTACCGACCCTGCGACGTATCCTGAAGTCTGCCATAAATACACCGGACAGCTTAACGGGCGCAGCATGCTTGTTAAAAAAACTGACCCGCTGCCTGTGGAATGCATTGTCAGAGGTTATCTGTCCGGTTCCGGCTGGAAGGAATATCTTTCAAACGGGAGCATATGCGGGATCCCTCTTCCGAACGGACTGAAGGAGTCTGAAAAACTGCCGGAACCCATTTTTACCCCTTCAACAAAGGCCGAAGACGGCATGCATGACGAGAACATCTCCTTTGAGAAAGCAGCAGATATTGTGGGGAAGGAAATCGCTGACAAGGTCAAGGATTTAAGCCTTCAAATATATGAATTCGGCAGAATACTCGCTGACGAAAAAGGAATCATCGTTGCCGATACCAAGTTCGAGTTTGGAATTAAGGACGGCCGGTTGATCCTGATAGATGAAGTGCTGACACCGGATTCCTCAAGGTTCTGGCCCAAGGATGAATACAGCGCCGGCGGTCCTCAGAAGAGCTTTGACAAGCAGTTCCTGCGAGATTATCTCATTGAGATCAATTGGCCGAAACAGCCGCCACCGCCCAAACTCCCGAGCGAGATCATTGAAAAAACAAGAGCTAAATACCTGGAGGCCCTTAAACGGCTTACAGGGCATGGGCTGGAAGGATAAGTAGTGCCCAAACGAAAACTGGCTTTTTCGCCGATATCTGTGTCAGGCCGTGGGGATCTCATTTTAGAAGCCCGCATATTTGTGAGTCATTGAGGCAAGGTATAAGGTGTAAGGTATAAGGTGCAAGGTTTAAAGAAAAACGCGTCTTCATTTGAATCAGGACCCTGTACCGTGTGCCGTGTACCGTGAACCATTCTTTAAATACGCAATTTGTCTTTAGGGGCCTACAAAGCGCGTCTTCCGCTCCAAGTTGCCCTTGTCTGCCTTTACGTTGCTTAAAATCCGGGCTTGATGGGCATAATCGCCGCCGTCATTTGTGATGCGGATTTATAAAAAGAGATCCCCACGGCCTGACACGGTTTCAAAGCGCTAAAAATTGATGAACTCGTAAAAAGTCGGGAAACACCAATTTTCGTCATTCCGGCGGAGGCCGGAATCCAGTTATATCAATATGTTCTGGATGCCGGATCAAGTCCGGCATGACGATTTCCGACTTTTTACGAGTTCATCAA
>JAFDJF010000434.1 GCA_019307645.1 Deltaproteobacteria bacterium | reverse complement strand
AAGCATATGGACGATCTGGATGTTTTCACGTTCTGCTCCCCCGCCGATGTTGTAGGTCTCTCCGGGGCGGCCTTTTTCAAGGACTTTCATTATGGCATCACAATGATCAATTACATAGAGCCAGTCTCTGACATTTTTCCCGTCTCCATAAACGGGTAAGGGTTTTTCTTCGATGATGTTGAGTATCATCAGGGGGATGAGTTTTTCCGGGAACTGGTAGGGACCGTAATTGTTTGAGCAATTGGTGATGAGGGTCGGAAGGCCGTAAGTCCGGAAATAGGCCTTTACAAAGTGATCGGATGCCGCCTTGGAAGCTGAATAAGGGCTGGAAGGATCATATGGGGTTGCTTCCTTGAAATATCCTTCCGGACCCAGGCTTCCGTATACTTCATCGGTGGAGACATGGAGGAAACGAAAATTATCTGTGCCTGGTCCTTTTTCCCAATGGTTACGGCTTGCCTCAAGGAGACGAAATGTGCCGGTTACGTTTGTCTCCACGAAGACTTCAGGACCCACGATGGAACGGTCCACATGGGACTCGGCGGCAAAGTGAATGATGCCGTCAAAGCTGTGCTCTGAAAATAGCTGTTCTAGAAGAGACCCGTCTGTTATGTCTCCGGGAACAAAGTGATATCTTCCCGCTGAATCAGGCGCCAGGTCCTCAAGGCTGGCAGGATTGCCGGCATAAGTGAGCGCGTCCAGATTAACGATATTCCATTCAGCATTGACAGAAAGGGCACGGTGGATGAAGTTTGTGCCGATAAAGCCTGCGCCACCAGTGACAAGATAGTTTTTCATATTGAATCTCGTTGGAGTCAGATCGTTGAGTGGTTATTTATTCATGTTTTATGCCGAAAGAATGCTCCTGAAATATTCTATGGTTTTTTTCAGTCCTTCTTCCAGGTTTATTCTTGGCCGCCAGTCAAGCCGCTCTTTGGCCAGGGAGATATCCGGTTGACGTTGCATCGGGTCATCCTGGGGAAGGGGCTCAAAGATTATCTTCGACTTACTGCCGGTTAACCTGATAACCATCTCAGCCAGGTCCAGCATGCTGAACTCTCCGGGGTTTCCCATGTTTACAGGGCCGGTGAAGTCATCCGGGCCGTTCATCATGCGGATCAGTCCCTCCACCAGATCATCTACATAACAGAAGGAGCGGGTGTGAGTCCCGTCGCCGTAAACGGTGATGTCCCGGTTCGCCAGTGCCTGGACAATGAAGTTGCTGACAACGCGGCCGTCATTCGGGTGCATCCTCGGGCCATATGTATTGAAGATTCGGACGACCCTGATGTTGACATTGTTTTGCCGATGATAATCGAAAAACAGTGTCTCAGCGCAACGTTTCCCCTCGTCATAACAAGACCTGACGCCGATGGTGTTGACATTACCCCAGTAGTCTTCCTTTTGCGGATGAACAACGGGGTCGCCGTAAACTTCGCTGGTGGAGGCCTGCAGAATCTTGGCCTTAACCCTCTTGGCAAGGCCAAGCATGTGGATTGCTCCCAGAACACTGGTTTTGACAGTTTTGACAGGATTGTACTGGTAATGGATAGGAGAGGCCGGACAGGCCAGATTGTATATCTCATCCACCTCAAGAAAGATGGGTTGAGAAAGATCATGGCGTATCAGCTCAAAATTGGATTCGCCGAATAGATGTTTAATATTCCTTTTGGTACCGGTGAAAAAGTTGTCCAGGCACAGGACATCGTACCCTGCTTCGACCAGTCGGTCACAGAGATGGGAGCCCAAAAAGCCGGCACCGCCGGTGACAAGTATTCTTTTTTGATTGTGATTCATTTTTATAATCTCTCACAGAAGCTGCAGAGCCACAGAGCCTCTAAACTGGTACGTAAGACCAAATTTTTTCGTTAAAAATGTGTTATCGGGGGTTTCCCTATTGGAAAGACATTAAAGCCAATTTCATAAAGCCGTTTGTGATCAAGAATATTCCTCCCGTCAAACAGAAAAGCAGGTCTGACCATTGAGCTGTAGATTTTTTCAAAATCAAGTTGTGCATACAGGTCCCACTCGGTCATAACTGCAATTGCATCACAACCGGCAGAGGCCTCATAGGGGTCATTTATGTATGATATTTTTCCCATCACGCCATCCAGGTCTGTCTTTGCATTGTTCAGCGCCTTTGGATCAGTGATTACCAGTTCGGCCCGTTCCTCCACCAGCCTCTTGGCGATAAATATGGCAGGGCTTTCTCTGGTATCACCCGTATTTGCTTTAAAGGCAAAGCCGAAAAGGCAGATCTTTTTGCCCGCCAATGTGTTGAACATGGCGTTCATCATGTTCAGCACAAATCTCTCCTTCTGATAATTGTTGATCCCCACAACGCCGTGCCAGTAATCGGCGACCTCTTCAAGACCGTAGTATCTGCAGAGATAAACCAGATTCAGGATGTCCTTTTTGAAACATGACCCACCAAACCCAACACTGGCATTCAGAAATTTACTCCCCAGGCGGCTGTCCATGCCCACTGCACGCGCCACTTCCGTGACATCGGCATCGGCCTTTTCGCAAAGGGCTGAGATGGCATTTATTGACGATATCTTTTGAGCGAGAAAGGCATTGGAAACAAGTTTTGAAAGTTCACTGCTCCAGATGTTGGAGGTTATAATGCGGTCTTTTGGCATCCAGTTGGCATAGATTTCCACCAGTTCGTCCCTGGCCTTCAAGCCGCTGGGTGTTTCTCTTGATCCGATGAGAACCCGGTCAGGAGTCTCCAGATCCTTGATGGCAGTCCCTTCGGCCAGGAATTCAGGATTGGAAAGCACATCAAAACGGACTTCATTGCCGGTTGATGTGAGAATCCTTTCCATGGCAAGCGCGGTTTTTACCGGAAGAGTGCTTTTTTCAACGATTATTTTGTTTGATTCGGAGTTCTGAAGAATCTGCCTGGCCGTTTTTTCCCAGTACTGCAGATCAGCGGCCATGCCCGCGCCGGCACCAAATGTCTTGGTCGGGGTATTAACGCTGACAAAGATGATCTCGGATTCCCTTATTCCCTTTTCAATCTCAGTGCTGAAAAAGAGATTTTTTCCCCGGACTTCCTTTACAATTTTGTCAAGACCGGGCTCAAAGATGGGGAGATCGTCTGAATTCCATTCGGCAATGCGTGCCGGATTGATATCTACGACTGTAACCCTGATTTGAGGACATTTGCGGGCAATCATGGCCATGGTCGGACCGCCCACATAGCCTGCTCCGATGCACAGGATATTTTTTTTGAATGTCATAATGTATTATGGCTCCAAAATAGTGTTCACCTCATAATCCCACGTCAAATGAATGGTGTTAGCCCCACTGCCGGCGGGATGACGTTATTTCTGTTATAAATCGCACTCAGAGAGCATATTCATTACATATTTACATATTTTTACAGAACAAAAGGCACCGTGTCAAGATTTGGGTTCGAACAGGAACAATGATGTCCAGGCATTCCAATAATAGCATGCAATTGCAGGGCAATAATTGGCAACT
>JAFDJF010000035.1 GCA_019307645.1 Deltaproteobacteria bacterium | reverse complement strand
AAGTTTTGCAGCGTCCGGGACACCTCTCAGTAAATCATTGTTAAAGTCAAATACACCACCCGACCTTCACCAAACTGAAACGCTTTGAAACTGGCTCAGGACAATCAAAAACTTGACAAATCTCCTCCAGATGTTAGAATTTTTTGTTTTTCATAGCGCGGCAAACTGATACTGTAATTAAACTTTCAGAAAGGGGCGAAAATCGGTCTGCTTCAGGATTGCCCTGCCGCAGCACAAACAGTAAGGGCCTTTTCGACTCAACTGTCTGACCTTGTGTTAATAGGAGAATTTCCATGAAGGTTCTAGTAAGTGATCAGCTTTCGGATGTGGGCATCAATATATTGCGGGAAACACCTGAAATTGATGTGGATGTCAACACCGGGCTAGCCCCTGAGGAACTGAAGGCAATCATCGGCCGATATGACGGTCTTGTGATCCGCAGCGCCACCAAAGTTACTGCCGACATCATTAAAGAGGCCGGCAGTCTGAAGGTTATCGGTCGAGCAGGCATCGGCCTTGATAATGTGGACATACCTGCGGCAAGTCAGCGCGGGATTGTGGTGATGAACACACCCGAGGGAAACACCATAACGACGGCGGAACACACGGTTGCCATGATTCTATCCCTTTCAAGAAATATTCCCCAGGGCACCGCTTCCTTGAAGGAAGGAAAATGGGAAAAGAAGAAACTGAAAGGCCACGAACTTTTCAACAAAACCCTTGGACTCATCGGTGTCGGGCACATCGGCCGCATTGTGGCCGACAGGGCCAAAGGAATGAAAATGAAGGTCATTGTCTATGACCCGTATATCAAGCCGGAAGCCATCGAAAAGCAGGACCTGGAGCCAGTCTCGTTTGACGAACTGCTCAGTCGGGCCGATTACATCACCGTGCATACACCGAAGACCGATGAAACCAGTAATATAATCAACAAAGATACCATCGCAAAGATGAAAAAGGGTGCCATGGTGGTCAACTGCGCCCGCGGGGGGATTGTCAATGAAGATGACGTCGGTGAGGCACTGAAGTCAGGGCATCTGGGAGGCGCCGCTTTTGATGTTTTCAGTACGGAACCTCCTGGAAAAATTGAACTGATGAACCTGCCCAATTTTATCTGCACACCGCATCTCGGTGCTTCCACCACGGAGGCGCAGGACAATGTCGCCAAGGATGTGGCAGAACAAATTGTGGCATACCTTCTTCACGGGACCATAAAAAATGCAGTGAATGTCCCCAGCATCAGTGCTGAACTGATGTCCACGCTAAGACCCTATGTTACTTTGGCAGAACGGATGGGATCATTTCAATCGCAACTTGCAGACAGCGCCATCATAGAGGCCAAGATTGATTATTCTGGAACCGTGACCGAATATGATCTGGCGCCTTTAACCACAGCCGTACTGAAAGGGCTGTTAACGCCCATTCTCAAAGACGATGTGAACTTTGTAAACGCGCCCCACATTGCTGCCGAACGTGGGATAAAGGTTGTGGAATCCAGGAGCCGTACTTCCCAGGATTTTGCCAGTCTGGTCAAGCTCAGTGTTAAAACCCTGGAGGGTGACAACATCATCTCCGGCACCATTTTCGGCAAGAAATTGCCCAGGATCCTTCGCATAAACAATTTCTACATGGAGGCCATTCCCGAGGGGCATATCCTTTTAATTCATAATTTGGACAAACCAGGTGTAATCGCCCAAATCGCAACTATCCTCGGGAAATACACCATCAACATCAGCCGCATGCAGGTGGGAGAACAGAAGGAGAAGAAACAGAACGTAATCCTTCTAACGACAAACACCATTGTCAATGAAGAGATACTTGAGGAACTTCGAGGTCTCGATAACGTCTTTTCGGCAAGGAAAATCGAGTTGTGACCGCATGAGGTTCAGGGTTCAGGGTAAACTCTGAACCCTGAACCTGATAACCCGGGTAGATACAAAACATCCTGAGACCTTTGAAAAATGCTCAATTTTGTGCCAAATCAAGGAAGACTCAAATTTTAACCGCCCCAGTTAAATAGGAGCTGCATTTAACGGGGTAAACAGGAATACATTGAGTATTTCGAGGATTAAAATTTTTGTCTGACGCCGAGTTGGTGCAAAAGGGAGCGTTTTTCAAAGGTCTCATCCTTACCCATTGACTCCACAGGGCTAACTTGCCCACCGGTGGTCCCCGTGAGAGAAAAGAGGAGTTTAATCATGTCCGAAGAAGAAAAAGGATTTGTTATCAAGGATCGCAGGTCCCTGGATGAAAAAGGAGAGCTGAAGGATAAAGAGACTGAAGAGACGCAGGAAAAAAAGGAGCCTGAGGAGAAAAAAAAGGAGCAGCCACAAGAAGAGAAGATAGCGACACCCCCGCTGCCGGAGCCCAATTTTACCTCCCTTATCTTCAGTCTCAGTTCAACTGCACTCTTTCATCTGGGCGATATTCCTGATCCTCAGACAGGAGAAAAAAAGACAGACCTGGCCCTGGCAAAACATACGATTGATATCATTGCCATGCTCCAGGAAAAAACAACCGGTAACCTGAGCGAAGAAGAGCAGAAATTTACAGAGAGTATCCTTGCTGACCTTAGATGGCGTTTTGTCAATGCCAGCAAGTAGGCAACGGACTGAAACGAAAGACACACTGATCCCTTGTTTCGATGCCACAAGACAGAATTGTTTTCGTTTGACATGAAGAGGAGCCTTATATGAATCACAGAAAAAATATCAGAAGGAATTATCCGATTGCATGGACATTTTTTTGCCTTATTTCCGGATTCGGCATGGCCACACTGCTCTGCCCCATATCAGCAACAGACGCCCGGATAACCCCTGTTCAGACATCAGTGCCGGCCTCCTTTTCACAGCTTGTCAAAAAGGCGAGGCCGTCGGTTGTCTATATCAGCACTGTAAAAGTCATGAAAGGCATGAGAGGATTCCATCATCCTTTTGGGGGACCCTCGGATCCCAACGACCCTTTTAGAGAGTTTTTTGACCAGTTTTTTGGAGGCCAGGGACCAAGAAATTTCAAGCAGAGAAGCCTTGGATCAGGAATTATCATTAACAAGGAAGGCTACATACTGACAAACAATCACGTGGTGGAACAATCAGACGAGATCAGAGTCACCCTGGCAAATGAAAAAGAGTTTTCCGCAACAATCGTTGGCCGCGATCCCAAGACCGATCTGGCCCTGATACGTATCGAGACAGACGAACCTTTAGAGCCTCTTCCCCTGGGCGATTCGGACAACCTCGATGTTGGAGACTGGGTCGTGGCAATCGGGAACCCTTTCGGCCTCGGCAATACGGTCACCGCAGGCATTGTGAGCTACAAGTCCAGGAATATAGGCGCAGGCCCTTACGATGACTTCATCCAGACCGATGCTGCCATCAATCCGGGAAACAGCGGAGGGCCATTGTTGAACACGGCCGGAAAAGTAATCGGAATCAATTCGGCCATCTTTTCCCAGAGTGGCGGAAGTGTCGGGATCGGGTTTGCAATCCCCATAAACATGGTAAAGGATCTCCTGCCTCAGCTCAGGAAGGGTAAAGTGGTGAGGGGTTGGCTGGGTGTTATGATCCAGAAGATTACGCCTGAATTAAAAGAAACCCTCAACCTGAAGGATGATAAGGGCGCCCTTGTTGCAGATGTTTCACCCGACAGCCCTGCCCACAAGGCCGGCATCAAGCGGGGGGATGTAATCGTATCCTTTGATGGGCAAAAGGTCGATGAAATGAAGGACCTTCCCTATATCGTGGGATCTACTCCTGTGGACAAAGATGTTACGGTTAAGGTCATCAGAAAAGGGAAGAAAAAATCTTTCAAAATCAAAGTTGGGGAACTGAAAGAGGAAGGGGAGCCCGAGGAGGCTGAGGAACAGGAAACGAACCTTGGAATGATCGTGGAGGAACTAACCCCTCAACTGGCACGCAAATTAGGCCTGACCGAAACGAGTGGTCTGGTTGTGGCCCAGGTCCAAAGAGATTCTTCGGCAGCTGCAGCCAGACTTCGGCCTGGAGATCTTATCCTGGAAGTGGACCAGGTCGAGATCACCGACCTGAAGGAATTTTATCGTATAGTTCGGGGCTTTGAGAAAGGAGACACGATCCTTTTCCTGGTCAGGCGGGGAAACAGCACACTCTTTCTTACGCTTAAAGTAGACGGATAGAAGGTCACTGCTCCTGTTATAATGAGAATACAGTCTCCCGCCAAACTGAACATCCGACTCAAGGTGACCGGTCGAAGGCCGGACGGTTATCATAATCTCGTCTCCATCATGGTCCCTGTCGACCTGTTTGATTATATTGAACTGAAAACGGGTCGAACACAGGGGATCACCCTTTCCTGCAATGGCCTTTCTGTTCCTGAAAATGAAAACAACCTTGTCTTTCGGGCAGCCCAGGCCTTTTTTTCTCGAACCGGTCTCAAGCAAAGCCTTTCCATCAGACTCATAAAAAACATCCCTGTCGCTGCTGGATTAGGCGGAGGCAGCAGTAATGCGGGCTGCACCCTAAAAGCCCTGAACCAAATGTGTTCCAACCCGCTTGCGTTCCGGGATCTGGAAGAAATGGCCGTCAACCTGGGTGCTGACGTTCCATTCTTTTTACACAACAGACCATGCATTGCAAGTGGCATAGGGGAAATTCTGACGCCTATCAGGAAATGGCCAAAATTATGGTATGTTATTGTAATGCCGCCTATCAGCGTTTCCACATCCTGGGCCTATGGCAACCTGAAATTAAAGTTGACAAAAGACGAATATGGCTTTATACTTCACTACTTGGCAAAAGATTCATTTGATATAGAAAGCATACTTGAAAACGATTTGGAAACGGTCACGGCCCTTCACTTTCCTGTGGTCAATGTCATCAAGAACTCCCTTGTTGATGCCGGCGCACAAGGGGCTTTGATGTCAGGTAGCGGACCCAGCGTTTTCGGTATCTTTAAATCAAAAAATCATGCCCTATCGGCTAAGAGACACCTCACCTCCCGAAATCTGGGGGAGGTTTTTGCAGTAGCGGGGTAAATTGATCCCCAAACCAAAGAGGCGGCTTTAAATACTACTGGGGTGTCGTCAAGTGGTAAGACACGGGCCTTTGGCGCCCGCATTCGGGGGTTCGAATCCTCCCACCCCAGCCATTTTTTGACCATGGGTTCAGGCCCCGGTCTAACCCTGGAGGGTAAGGAACGCTTTTGTAATGGAATTGAAAATTTTTGGTGGAACATCCAATCCAAAACTGGCGCTGGAAGTATGCGATTACATTGGAATTGAGCCCGGCCAGATCACTGCCACGCGCTTTAGCGACGGGGAAATCCAGGTTGAGATAGGAGAAAATATCAGGGGGAGGGATGTTATTATCCTGCAATCGACCTGTCCACCTGTCAATGACAACCTCATGGAACTTCTGATCATCATGGATGCCATGAGAAGGGCTTCAGCAAAAAGGATTACTGTGGTAGTCCCCTACTACGGTTATGCACGCCAGGATCGCAAGGTCAAACCGCGTGCTCCGATCAGCGCCAAACTTGTTGCCGACCTGATTACTGCGGCAGGGGCCACCCGGGTGATATCCATGGACCTGCATGCCGGGCAGATCCAGGGCTATTTTAATATCCCTGTAGACAATCTATTCGCAGCGCCTATTTTGCTGAAATATATCGAAGACAACCTGAAAAACGATCTTGTTATTGTTTCGCCTGACGCCGGTGGTGTGGAAAGGGCAAGGGCCTTTGCAAAACGCCTGAATGCCGGCCTGGCTATTATTGATAAGAGACGCGAAACACCCAATGTGGCGCAGGCTATGAATATCATCGGAGAGGTAGAAAACAAAAATGCCATTATTCTCGATGATATGGTTGATACGGCAGGCACGTTAACCCAGGCAGCCCAGGCCATCAAGAACAGAGGCTCAATCGGGATCCACGCCTGCTGCACGCATCCCGTCCTTTCAGGCCCTGCTATCGAAAGAATCGAAGCATCATCTATTGATAGCCTGATTGTGGCCAATACCATCCCCCTTAACGACAATGCCAGGAATTGCGAAAAAATCGTTTCGTTGTCCATCGCAGAACTTCTGGGGGAAACTATCAAACGAGTCCATGATTCTCATTCGGTCAGTTCCCTGTTTGTCTAGGACAAAAAGGTGCTGTTTCCATGTGGTTTCTTTGACTTTGTGAAAAATTTTATTAATACGGAGCCAGTTCTAACATGTTCAATTTTATTCAAGTTCAAGTCGAAAATCCCGGACTTTGAGCGGGGGGAAGACGAAGATTTTACTCCGCCTCAGGCGGAATTTAAATTTGAGTCCGACGCTGAAACTGAATAAAAAGGGATGTTTTGAAACCGGCTCTAACGGAGGGAACAAATGGACCAACCCGTACTTGCTGCTCGAGTGAGAAAATCCAAAGGAAAAGGGGCAGCCAGGAGACTCAGAAGAAACAATCAAATCCCTGCCATATTCTATGGACCCAAGACCGAGTCCGTAATGTTAGCCGTGGATTACCCGGAGCTAAAACGAATTTTAAGGCAAGGCTCCAGCGAAAACATATTACTTGATCTTCAGATTCAATCGGAGCAGGGGACTGAAACTCGAAAAGTGATGCTCAAAGAGCTTCTGATGGATACGATCAAAGACACCTGCCTTCATGCTGATTTCTATGAGATATCCATGGATAAAGAGATCACTGTGGATGTCCCGATCCGCCTGATAAACACCCCTGCGGGGGACGCGCAGGGCGGTGTTCTTCAACATATAAAAAGAGAGCTGACGATTTCCTGCCTGCCCGACAAATTGGTAGATTACTTTGAGTTGGATATAGCAGACCTGCAAATCGGAGATTCTCTACACATTCGGGATATTGAACTTCCTGAAGGAATCAAATTGATTGATGAGGACCACCTGACCGTGGCAATCGTTGCTGCACCTACGGTCGAGGCTGTGGAGGAAGAAGAGGAAGTTGAAGGAGAAGAGGGTACTGAGGAGGAAGCAGCAACTCCGGAAACGGAAGATGCTGAGGAAGACAAAAAAGAATAATCAATATTGAGCGAAAGGGGGTGAATGCTGGTCTCTAAAAGTGTACTTGGTTATAGGCCTCGGTAATCCCGGATCAAAATATGAAAGCACCCGGCACAACATAGGTTTTAAGGCAATCGACCTGTGGTGTAACATTTTGGGGGTACGTCTTCCCGGCCGAAGCTTTCAGTCAAGGAACACTCGGACAAGATTCAAGGATAGAAAAGTCATGCTTCTCTGCCCTTTGACCTTCATGAACCGAAGTGGCGAAGCGGTCAGAGCCAGTGCAGATTATTACCACATCGAGCCCGGAAATATACTGGTCATCCATGACGACATTGACCTGCCGGTTGGAAGGATAAAGGTTGCCAGGGGTTCCGGGTCCGGAGGACACAAAGGCGTGCAATCCATCATTGATCATCTGGGAAGCACGCAATTCCGTCGGGTCAAAATCGGCATTGGGCATCCGCAATACGATGAAGCCATTGAAGACTATGTCCTTAGGCCGTTTTATAAAGACGACAGGGAAGTTATCGAAAATGTGCTTCATGTGGCAGCGCAGGCATGCGAGTTGTTCGTTTTGGAGGGAATTGAACCGGCAATGAATAGAATTAATTGCCAAAACCTAGCAAACAAGGAGGAAAGTAACTAATGCAGGATTTAACTATTTATGCTTCCTTTATAGGGATAGCAAGTCTGGTCATAGCCTTTTTGATATTTGGTTATGTCAAGAAACAGCCAAACGGCAACGCGGTAATGCAGGAACTTGAAGACATGATTCACTCCGGCGCCATGGCATTTCTGAAAAAAGAGTATACTGTTTTAGCCGGTTTTATTGCAGTTGTTTTTGCCCTTTTGTGCTGGGGCGTTCATTTGAACACGGCCATTGCCTTTTTAACAGGCGCCTTGTGCTCCATGGTGGCAGGATTCTGCGGCATGACCGCTGCAACCAGAGGTAATTCAAGAACTGCAGAGGCCGCGAACAAATCCGGTCAGGCCAAGGCCTTGAATGTATCCTACTTTGCAGGTTCCGTGATGGGACTGTCTGTTGCCGGTCTGGGACTCATGGGGTTAGGATTCTGGTTCTGGAAATTCGGCGGTAGCCCGGACACCGCCATATATATAAACGGCTTTGCCATGGGCGCCAGCTCCATTGCCCTGTTTGCCCGTGTGGGTGGCGGTATCTATACCAAGGCTGCCGACGTTGGAGCGGACCTTGTGGGCAAGGTTGAGGCAGGAATCCCTGAAGACGACCCGAGAAACCCGGGCACTATCGCTGATAACGTTGGCGACAACGTGGGTGATATTGCCGGCATGGGCGCTGATATTTTTGAGTCCTTTGTGGGTTCGGTTATTGCAACCATCGCTATCGCTGCGACCCTGTCCATTCCAAATCTTATCGCCCAGTTTCCGATGCTCAAAGACGTTGCAGAAGAAACCATCAGGATGAACTACATGGCCATGCCGATCCTTATTGTTATGGCAGGACTGCTCAGTTCATTTATTGGCGTATTTTCCATAAAGGTCTTCCAGGGCGGAAACCCGGCCGGCGCATTGAGATACACCACATTTGTAGCCGCAGCCATATTTATTGCACTCACATACTTTATCACAAATGGCCTTAGTATGCCCCTGGGCTGCCTCTGGGCAGTGGTCTCCGGATTGATCTGCGGTATTTTCATCGGCCTGATGGCAGAATATTATACCTCCGGACCTCCGGTCAAACGTATTGCAGAACAAACTGAGACAGGTCCCGCAACCGTTATCATTGCCGGGCTGGCCATAGGCATGCAGTCCACATGGCTTCCCATGGCCGGCATCTGCGTGGCAACCTTTGTCGGCTACAAGTGCGCAGGCATTTACGGCATCGGCCTTTCCGCAGTGGGTATGCTGGCAACAGTCGGCGCGACCATGACGGTTGACGCCTATGGTCCTATTGTCGACAACGCCGGCGGCATCTCGGAAATGGCGGGCCTCGGTCCTGAAACCAGAAAGATTACAGACGGGCTCGATGCACTTGGCAACACCACTGCAGCTATCGGCAAGGGCTTTGCCATCGGTTCTGCAGCCCTGACCGCCCTGGCCCTTTTTGTGGCCTTTACCCAGGCAGTCGGACTCACAGTCATCTCCATCTTAAACCCAATGGTGGTTATCGGCGTTTTCATCGGCGGCATGGTTCCCATGGTATGCGCCGCAATGACAATGACATCCGTCGGCAAGGCGGCATTCGCCATTGTCGAGGAAATTCGCCGCCAGTTCAGGGAAATCCCCGGCCTCCTGGAAGGTAAGGAAGGTGTGAAACCTGAACCTGAAAAATGTGTAGCCATTGCTACCACATCTTCACTCAAAGAAATGGTAGCCCCCGGTCTCGTGGCCATCATCACGCCTGTTGCCGTAGGTTTTTTACTCGGCGCAGAGACCCTTGGCGGTATGCTCCTTGGCGCAACATGCATGGGGGCATTCATGGCCCTGTTCATGGCCAATAGTGGGGGTGCCTGGGACAATGCCAAAAAATACATTGAGGAAGGCCACTTCGGCGGAAAAGGTTCCGACAATCATAAGGCCTCTGTGGTCGGCGACACCGTAGGCGACCCTTTTAAAGATACCTCTGGACCGGCCATGAACATCCTTATCAAACTGATGGCGGTTGTTTCTCTGGTTATCGCGCCTATCCTGCTAAAATTTGGTATCGGCGGCATTTTCTAATAATGTAAAACTAAGGGTTCGCGCAAAAATAAATTCACATTTTTGGCGCTCAGATTTAGGTTAGGTTTGGTAGATTCTAAAAAGTAAAAGGCGCAGTAATAGTGGACTATT
>JAFDJF010000433.1 GCA_019307645.1 Deltaproteobacteria bacterium | reverse complement strand
GGCAACCCTCAGGAGCCGTCATGATGACCTTTTTGCCCTTTCTGGCCTGACTCACAGAAATTTCACAGGCGAGAACACCGCCGCCTATGACAATCACGGTGCTGCCCAGTTCCTTATCTTTTCCTCTTGTCACCTCAAGCGCTTCATATACATGGGGCTTATCGATTCCGGGAACATCAAGCTTTTCAGCGACGGCCCCATTTGCCACGATCACCGCATCGTAGCCGCCTTTTTGAATGGTATCCGCAGTGGCTTCCTCTTTAATAATATTAATACTCAACTTCTTCATCTGGGTTCGATAGTAATCCAGAAGGAGCGGAATATCCCTCTTCAATTCCTGATCCCAGCTCGCTTCAATAAGGGCCCCGCCCAACTCTCTTTTCTCATATATCGTGACCTCATGCCCCCTTAATGTGGCCAGACGGGCAGCCTCCATCCCACCGGGCCCGCCACCGATAATGGCCACCTGCTTCTTCTTTTTCAGGGGGGCAACCTGCCGTATACTTTCAAAACCCATACACGGATTTACTGCGCATGAGGTCGCGTGGAAAACGCCTATCGTTCTTCGCAGACAGCCGTCATTGCATCGAATGCAGGGGACGATGTCTTCGGGTCTTCCTTCTTCAATTTTTCGGGCCCAATGAGGGTCGGCAAGAGCGGGACGGCCAAGAGCAATGAAATCTGCCTTGCCATCTTCCAAAATTTCCTCGGCAAATGCGGGGGTGGTAATTCCACCGGTAGCAATAATTGGGACCTTTACACCGGATTTTTTCTTCACTTCCTCGGCCAAATACACATTGAAACCATGCTTTTGATAGGTTGTGGTAGCAAGCTTGTCCAGAAACACATCCGTACCGCCTGAAACGTGGATCGCATCAACACCCACTTCTTCCAGTCTCTTGGCAAAAATGATCGCTTCATCAATAGTAATGGGTGACTCGGGAGCATAGTCTGTCCCGTTTATCCGTACAGTTACAGGATAATCAGGCCCCACCCTTTGGCGCACGGCCTCGACAATTTCAATGGGGAAACGCATCCTGTTTTCAAGAGATCCGCCATATTCATCGGTCCTTTTATTGGCATGGGGGGAAAGGAACTCGGTAAGCAGATATCCGTGGGCCGCATGGATGTCGACCATATCAAAGCCGGCCCGTTTGACCCGATCAGCGCCCGCTGCAAATGCCTCAATCTGTTCTGAGATATTCTCCCGGGTCATCCCTGTTACAGGCAGCGGCGGAAGTGGCCCCATGTTTGACAGATCATGGAAGCCGTCGGAGGGCCCCAGCCAGGGAGGAATAGGCAAAAATTTCATAGGGCCTGCGTGGGCAAGTTGCACAGCCGTTTTTACTCCCCAATCGTGAATTGCCTGAGCGAGCAAGGCAAAGCCGGCAATGCATTCATCTTCGTAAATCCCCAGCTGGCCGGGAGCAGATTTGCTCGTTATCGCGTCAACATGGGTATATTCGATTGTGATCAGTCCTGCACCGCCTCTTGCTTTTTCAGAATAATAGGCGACCGTTCTCGGTGTAACAAAACCGTCTTTGGTTCCATAGCCTGTCCACAGGGGAGCAGTCACGATGCGGTTTTTGATTTCCACATTACCTATATATGTCGGGGACATCAGGTTGGGGAACTGCTTGCTCATTATACATCCTCCTTTCATGTAGAGATAACTTTTTCAAAATCAATGCCTAAACTGTCCATGACCGGTTGAACCGCTGCTCTTCCGCCTCCGGTAACCCCCACCCCGGGGTGACAACTCGGCCCACACATCCAGAATTTATCAACCGGTGTCCTGTAATCCCATCCCGGGAGATAGCGATTGCCCATCAGTTGACTCAAATACATTCCGAGGTGACAATAATCACCGCCAATCATCGCGGGATTACGGCGTTCCAGATCCAGCGGGGTCTCAATAGTCCTGCCGATTATGTTAGCGCCGTCCATATTGGTCGTTTGTCTTTGCAGCGTATCTAACATTTTGTCCGCAATTTCTTCTCTTATTTCATCCCATTTTGCAGCGCCCCCATCTGCAAGATCATAAGGCGCATAATGAAACAAGTGGAGCGTATGCTTTCCGTCAGGCGCCCTGGTGGAATCAAGTCTTGATTGACAACACACTGCGGGCATATCAACGGGAATATAGCCATATTCCATGTCATCAAAACTTCTCAAAAATTTCTCGTACGGCTTCGTGGCAAATTCAACAAAAAAGGATTCACTAACTTCATCCCCTGCAGTGTAATTCGGAGGTTTATTAATGGCATAACCTGTGCAAATGGATCTATGGCTTGACAGCTTTAGATTTTTCAAATTGTCTGCATAGTTTTCCGACACATTTTCCTTCCCGATAAGCGTTGGGATTTGTTTTGCATTCAGATTGGAAATAACGGCCTTGCCGGCAAGGATCTCTTCGCCCCCTTTCAAAACGATGCCTTTTGCCTCTCCTGACTTTATGATAACCTTTTCAACAACACTATTGGTTAATACAGTGCCACCGTAGTGCAATATGCACCTTTCCATGGCTTCGCTTAATGCACCTGAACCTCCCTCCGGAATAGCGCCTCCATACTGGTGTGTGAGAGGTATAAATACAAATAATACAAACCCTGTGCCTTTAGCCCTTGGAGACACAAGATTCTCTGCACAAAACTTGGTTAATGCTGATTTGAGCTCCGTGCTTTCAAACCAGTCATCACAGATGTCAACGCCGCTTATCATCAAAGATCTGAGCAGACTCCTTCCCTCATCGCTTTGATCCAGAAGAGAAACCATTGAGCCAAATGGCGGGGGGGGATTGAACATCCCCTGGCTTAGCATATCCAGAAGTTTTCCAGCCCATTGATGAAACTTCTTATATGCTTCTGCGTCATGCTCGGAAAACTTGGCTATGGATTCACAGGTCTTGTCGACATCGCGGTGGAGGGTAATGTAAGAATCATCCGGAAAGAGAACCGTGAACTGGTTATCAGGCATGATGTAATTCAGTCCAAACCTGGATTGCAGTCCAAGCTCATCATTTAAAATAAGGGGGTTGGCCTGAATAAAACCATGCCATACAGAACAGGGATCTGTGATAAAACCGGGAGCAGCCAATTCTGCAGATACAACGCCTCCCCCCACAACGGGCAATGCCTCTACTACACATACATCAACCCCGGCCTTTGCCAAATAAGAGGCAACCGTTAATCCATTGTGCCCGCCGCCGATGACAATAACTTCATGCTTTCTTGACATAACAATACCTTAAATCATTAACTGAATTGTGTTGGAGTATAGGTAGAAAAATGCTAACAGTTAGTGTTTTGCCAAATTAGTGAAAATCAATGGTTCCTCCCCGGCAAGACACGGTCCATCAAGGAATAGGTTTTAGAGAATAGCGGCAGGATCAGAAAACGGAAAATGGAGCGTTCATAACAGAGGCCGAAGTGGACAGCCACTCTCTTGGGGGTTCCAATTTCCCTCAAACGACAGTATATATGAAGTGGATT
>JAFDJF010000432.1 GCA_019307645.1 Deltaproteobacteria bacterium | reverse complement strand
TTTATTTATTATAATAATTTCTATTTTTGATCGTGTCAAGAAAAAAGATGAGGCTCACATGTTTTTTTATTTGAATTTTTATAATTTCTTTAATTCCTGTATCTCAGGAAGGGCCTTCGCTAAAAAAATCCGGCTATCAGGGGTGCCCAATAACCTGTAACTCAGGATTGACAGGCAGGTGTTCTGCAAGTGTTTAAGGGGGTCAAATGGATTCCCGCTCTCCGATCGGAGTCAAGACATGTTTCGAGGAAATGACGTGCTGAAAAGTGAAAATAGAAGCGGGAATCGATGTCACGCCTCTTCCGCTTCAATTTCCTTTTCATTCTCTTCTTCGAGTGCTGGGAGCACAATGGTAAATGTTGTTCCGGAATCATATTCACTTTCTACCTTGATGTCACCGCCATGGTCTTGAATGAATCCATGGCACACAGACAGACCCAGACCGACACCCTTCACCTTGTCTTTAGTCGTAAAAAAGGCGTCAAAAATCCTTTCCAGATTTTCCGGCCTGATTCCAATACCGGTATCTGCCATTTTTATGCAGACTGTGTCATTCTCCATCTTGGTCTCCACTGTCAGGGTACCGCCTTCCGGCATGGCGTCCCTCGCGTTTGCGACAACATTAAGAAAAACCTGGCGAAGCTGGTTCTTTGAGGCATTTACCTTCTCAAGATCTTCAGCAAAAAAAGAAACAATTTTGATGCTGTGTTCCCGCAATTGTTTCTCGTGAAGGAGCAGGATCTCGTCAATAACATTATTAATGTTTGTCGGCTGTTTTTCCTCTTCATCGGGTTTGGAAAAAGACAACATTTTTCGCAGCATTTCAGCAAGTCTTACCGTCTCGGAAAGGGCCATCTCAAGGATTTTTCTTCTCCTGTTCTCCGGAGGGATTTCAGTCTTCATCAACTCCAGTGTGTTCATGATTCCGTAGAGTGGATTATTCAGTTCATGGGCAATCTGCGAAGTCAAACGTCCCATGGCCGCCAGTTTCTCAGACTGCAGCAATTGCTCCTGTGTTTGCCTAAGTTCCCTTTCCATATTCAGTCTTTCTTCGAGGTCTACGAAAATGCCCACATAGGCCATTTCCTTTCCATGGGCGTCATAGATTAGTGCGGCAGAAATATTCCCCTCTACGACTCCGCCGTCCCGTCTCACATAGACAATGGGATAGGCCCGCAACATGCCGACGCCGCCGAACTCTTCACTTCGTACCATCTTCATGACTTTTCGGGCCATTCCCTCTGAATAAATTTTTTCGATATTCATTTCACCGAGTACTTCTTCAGCCGCATACCCCAGGGTTTCTTCAGCCGCACGGTTCCAGATGATAATATTTCCACCCAGATCAGTAGCGATGATGGCGTTGGGTGAACTGTGAATAATCTCGTTTATAAAATCATGTGCTTCTCTGAGATCCTTCTCCATCTTTTTCCGTTGAGTTTGATCTACACTGATCCCTTCGTATCCCACTATGTTTCCGTGCTGATCATAGCGCACATGGGCGGTAAGCAGCACTGGAATACTGCTGCCGTCCTTACGTCTAAAATCAACTTCGTAGTCAACAACCTGGCCCTCGTTCTCAATCATTTCCTGGAACTTTCGACGGTCTTCCGGCCTGAAATACAGCTTTTTTTCTATATCAATTTCAAGAAATTCATTCTTGCTTTCATACCCCAGCATATCCAAAAAGGCCTGGTTGGCATTCAAAAATCTTCCTTCCTTACTGCTGACATATACCCCGCAGCCCACGTGTTCAAACAGCCTGGTGTAATCCTCTTCCAACTGTTTTTTCTGAGACTGATCAATACTGATCCCCTCGTATCCCATCACATTCCCGTACTGATCATAACGCACATGGGCGGTAAGCAATATGGGAAGAATGCTCTTGTCTTTGCGCTTAAAATCGACTTCATAATCAACCACCTGGTAGTCTCGCTCAATCATCTCCTGAAACTTTTTGCGATCTTCAGGTCTCAAGTACAAATCCTTTGCGATATCGAGAGCAAGAAATTCATCCTTGCTTTGATAACCCAGCAAATCCAGGAGGGTCTGGTTGACGTCCAGAAATTTCCCTTCTTTGCTGCTGATGAACACGCCACAGCCCACGTGCTCGAATAAGCTGCTATATTCTTTGCTTGTTTCAATGAGACCGACCCTGTTCACGCTCTCCTGTGAAAGAAGACCGATATGCTCCCCGTCCCTTTCGACAACCAGGTGACGCATCCCCGGCTCGCTGAACATGTCAAGAAGTTTGTAAATTGAAGCCGTATGAGGAACAAACCTGAACCCTGTAGTCATGCAGTCTTCTACGGGCACTGTTTTCGGATCAAAACCGGAGGCAACGATGTTGCGCATTAGATCTCTTTCTGTCCAGATCCCGACGATCTTGTCTTCTCTCTTGATTAAGACTGAGCCGATCTTGTTGTCGACCATCACCTGGACAGCTTCCTGAATGGACGTTTGCGGTGCTATCGTTACAAAGTTCCTGCCGTTACTCCTCACAATATTTTCGGCGGTCTTCATGCCTGTATCTCCTAATCCGGACTGCCGGGAGATGAGCTTACCGCCCCAACAGTAAACTCACTCAGGTTTTCGGGCAGATTGTCAAACACAATCTCAAAATCAACGGTTTTGCCCGGCTTCACGTTAAGGTTTTTCTTGTCAGACCCTTGGCGGTTTTTCATGGCCTTGTTTATTTCTTCCAAAGGCAGTGTCAGAAGCGCTTCTTCCTCAAAGGCGTTTCCGGCATAAGACAATTTTTCTTTAACAACCTGCCCTTTAGCATCAAGAATATCACCCTTGACAAGGATAAAACTCCTGCTCGCGCGATAGCTGTTCCTGACCTTCCCTCGAATGACAAAAAGGCGACCGGTCTTGTCTGAGTCAACAAATGAACCGCTTACGGTCAAGATCTCGAGCCGGTTGGCACCCATATCCGTGCTTTGTTGTTTTCCAGCCGGTTTTGTTTTCAGCAGAGTCCAGGAATCAGGAACGAGTTCGGGTGCCCATTTTGTTACAGCATACGCAATTCCGAGAAGCACCAGAATAATCACACAGAGAATAAGCAGGGTGCGATCCTTACCCGACTTCTTTTTTTCAGAAACAGGTCTGTCTGTCTCCATGTCGGCAGCGGAGTCATCTTCCGCTTCATCATCGCTGTCCTTGACAGAGTCCCTGTCCATATCCTCTTTTTCTGCGACCCCACGCGAATCCTCACGATATTTAGCCTCCAGATCTTCGATATCCTCCATGGATTCTTCTTCGAAAATATCATCGAAATCCGTTTCTTTTTCCAGTCCTGCGTCGGTTAATTCCTCCAGTGCCCCCAGGTCCTCTTCGCTGACACCCAGTGTCTGCGGGTATTCAGCCTCAACCTGTTCCGGGGGAAACGCCACAAATACGTGTTTACAGCGAGAACATTTGACTTTTGTGCCTTCATTTTTGAGAAAGGCTTCATCCATATTGAATTTTGTACGGCACTCCTCACACTGGA
>JAFDJF010000431.1 GCA_019307645.1 Deltaproteobacteria bacterium | reverse complement strand
GATGTTCCCGTTCGCTACGCCGGAACTGGACAACTGGAATCTGTTAAGCATATTAAATCGCGGTTTGATTCCGGATCATTATCTTAAGGCAAACTATAAGAAGGCATTGAGGGCCTATACCCAGGATTATTTAAAAGAAGAAGTTTTTGACGAGGGATTAACCCGGAATATCCCCGCCTTTTCCAGATTCTTTGATGCCATGGGATACTCACACGGAGAGTTGATCAATTATTCCAACATCGCCCGCGATTGCGGGGTCGATTCCAAGACCGTAAAAGAGTACTTCCAGATCCTCGTGGATACCCTCATCGGCACCCTGATTGAGCCCTTTAAGAAGAGGCAAAACCGGCAGGTCATCAGCAGGGCGCCCAAATTTTACTTGTTCGATGTTGGCGTTGCCGGCGCCATAACAAAGCGGCACATTGAGGAAGAGAAAGGCGAATTGTTCGGGAAAGCATTTGAGCATTTTATCTTTATGGAGATCGCGGCTTACAATTCTTACAATGAAATCCATTATGAAATCAATTTCTGGAGAACAAAATCAGGCTTGGAAGTCGACTTTGTGCTGGGCGGCGGCGATGTGGCCATCGAAGTGAAAGGGGCAACTCAAATAGAGAATAGGGCATTGCGGCCCTTGAACGCCTTTATTGAAGAGTATTCGCCACGAATGGCCATCGTTGTTTGCAATGAGAGGGAAGAGAGGGTACATGGCCGAATACGAATCATGCCGTATAGAAATTTTCTAGATGATTTGTGGGCAGGTAAGATCATTCGCTAAACAATAACCGTGAAATAATAGAAAAGACAACGGGGTCCAATCTTGACATTTGGCAAATAGCGGCTCATGTGCGGCCCCATTTTAAGCCTGTGAAAGGAGGTGTTTAGCGATGCCGATACGTATCACGGTTAAAGGCGGCAAGTGCCAGGGCAAAATTAACGACCGCGGTCAGGTTTTCATGGTCGAGGATACGACACCCCAAGGAATGTGCCTGGGCGCGTGGAATTCCGTTGCGCCTTATGTCACCGCACTGCGCTACGGAGGCAACTTTCCCTGGGAAGATAAAAAAGGGTATGCGTTGATACACTGCCCCGATCCCAAGGGAATTACCCTTGAGCTCCAGCGCGTCGACGATCAAAACGTTGAAACATAGGGGTCAAGATTGGGGTCAAGCCTTGATTCGCGCACTAAT
Organism: Deltaproteobacteria bacterium; assembly: GCA_019307645.1. The sequence continues at coordinate 2,305 of JAFDJF010000431.1, read as the reverse complement.
TTGACATGAAGCTATCTCAAAAAGATTCATAGGGTTCGTAACGACGTGACTGATATAAACGAAACACCAGGCCCAAACCCTCGTACCATTGCTTTAACAAACCCGCCCGATGATGCTGTCTCCGATGCGGCGATCCTGTTTGTGGTCAGCGCCGTTCAGTTCCTGACCCCCTTCATGCTGTCTGCTGTGGGCGTGGCCCTTCCTGCCATTGGCAGGGAGTTTTCAGCCAGTGCGGTTCAGCTTGGGCTTGTGGAAACCGTCTATATCTTCGCCTTTTCCCTTTTTTTACTTCCAGCCGGGCGGTTGGGTGATATTTACGGAAGGAAAAAAATCTTTACCATCGGCATTATCGCGTTCACGGCGGGAACCGTTTTGGTATCACTCGCCTTTACCATCGAAAGTTTTATTCTGTTCCGGTTTTTTCAAGGGTGCGGCGGGGCCATGATTTCAGGCACCAGTGTGGCCATCCTTTCTTCGGTCTTTCCGCCGGCCAAACGAGGGCAGGCCATGGGGGTCATCGTGGCGTGCGTCTACCTGGGGCTGTCTCTGGGTCCGGTTCTTTCCGGATTTATGGTCACTAACCTGGGATGGCGCTGGATCTTTTATCTGGGGGTTCTGCTCGAGCTTTTCTGTCTTGCTCTCACGCTCTTGAAACTCAAGGGCGAATGGGCGGATGCAAGGGGTGAGCGTTTTGATTTTGTGGGGAGCCTTCTTTACATTATCTCTTTATTCTGTCTGATTTACGGCACCCTCAACCAGAAAGAGGGGGGTATTTATCTGGTGCTCATGGCATCGGGCGCCCTGGGATTTCTGATCTTTCTCGCCTTTGAATACCGGTGTTCCTCTCCGATTCTGGATGTGGGCCTGATCATCCAAAACCGGGTTTTCGCCTTCAGCAACCTGGCCACCCTGATCAATTACGCCGCGTCTTTTGGCATCGCTTTTTTCTTCAGTTTGTATTTGCAAGTGGTCAGGGGGTATTCTCCCCAATGGGCCGGGTGGATTCTGATTATCCAGCCCGTGTTTCAGGCGGCGCTTTCTCCGTGGTTTGGAAGGCTGGCAGACCGGGTTTCGCCGGCGGGTCTGGCCACTGCAGGCATGGCCGTGTGCGCCCTGAGCCTGGGTCTGGTTTCCCAGGTTCATGCCGGAACACCCATGCCCGTGATTATGGGGATGCTGGCCTTGATGGGCGTGGGATTCAGTCTTTTTTCATCACCCAATACCACCACGGTGATGGGCAGTGTTCCGTCCAAAAGCTATGGTATCGCATCCAGTTTTCTGGCCACCATGCGGACCATGGGGATGCTGTGCAGCATGACCATCATTACCCTGGTGTTCAAACATATCATGGGGGACCACCCGGTGAGTGCGGAAACACAGGTCCCTTTTCTTGCCAGTATGCATCTTTGCATGACGATCTTCTGTTTTCTTTGCGTGGCCGGCGTATTTTGTTCCATGGTCCGCTTGAAGCCGGCCTCTTCGTATGACGTCTAAATGAAGCCGGCCGGATCGTGGCCGTCATTTTCCGGTAACTTTCCTGAACGGGGAATAGGGTCAAACCTTGACGGGCTGTTGCCCAAATAGCATTTGCCCGTTTATGTCATCCTTGCCAGATACTTATCAGACGAAACAGCAAGGAGACATTTACCATGAGGGGGCATCAACCTGATTATCAACACAGGCTGTTTATAAACAATTTCAATTCGGACAAACAATATAACTACATGAAAACATACAACATAAATAGCATTAATCCCTATTCGAGATGTGATCCCTCTTTCCTCACAACCCTATTTTTGCTCCGCAGGACCGAAGGAGCGGATGAAAAGATCGCCGAGGGCCTGCCGGCCGTCATCGGAAAGGTAGCGGGTGCCGGTGCCGACAAACGTATCTGAGGTAATCACCGGTGTGTCCTCAACCCATTGGCTGTCCTCCCAGGAAAACCACCCCTTTTGTTCCTGATCATAGACGCTCAGCTGCCGGTTAAATAGTTTTGCCAGCTCGACCCCCCAGCCGGTTCCCCCCTTGACGGTGTTGTCCGCCTGTATCCAGCCGACCGCAACGACATGGTGGCCGCTGTTGACCATGTGAAAAATGGACTGGATGACTTTTCTTATTTTATCCGTCTGAGAGTAAGTGCGTTTCATCCGCTTGGACACAATTTCCATACTGACATCGCCCTTTTCCAGTTCTTCCCGGTTCAGTACCCGAACACCCCGGGTACGCTCTGCATTGTGACCTTCAAATGATATATTCACCTCTTTCATGTGCCAGGCCTCCGCAAGTTTGCCGAATTCCGCCTCAG
>JAFDJF010000430.1 GCA_019307645.1 Deltaproteobacteria bacterium | reverse complement strand
AGACAGGATTTTACAGCCAGGATATACTGGAAGAGCTCCGTTTTTATCATGACCCGCTTTACGGCGCCTTTTCTCAATTGATTGAGAGTACATTCGATGAGGCTCTCAGTGACTTTTCGGATTCAACTGTCGACCTTCTTCACATTGATGGTCTTCATTCCTACGAAGCGGTCAGGCACGACTTTGAAGCCTGGCTGCCAAAGATGAGCAATAGGGGCGTTATTCTGTTCCATGACACGAACGTGTGGGAGGGCGCATTTGGTGTCTGGCGACTATGGGAAGAACTTACAGCGCAATACCCCCACTTTGAATTCAAGCACGGATACGGTTTGGGTGTTCTTGGGGTGGGGAAGGAAATACCCAAGAAAGTGAAGTCGTTCTTGAGCATGAGCAATAGAGATAGAGTTGCTATTTCCAACTTTTTTTCTCATTTGGGAAGCCGAATAATCCTTGAAAGTCGAATGAATCAAACGATCAAGGATCTATCCCAGGCCAAGGAGACTCTTACTAACCAGGCAAAAGAAACGGAGGAAATTACAAATAGATTAGAGAGGGAAAAACTCGAAATCAGCCAGGGCTACGAAGCTAAGATTAAGCAAATAGAGGAAGAGAAAAATGAAATCAGCCAGGGCTACGAAGCTAAGATTAAGCAAATAGAGGAAGAGAAAAATGAAATCAGCCAGGGCTACGAAGCTAAAATTAAGCGAATAGAGGAAGAGAAAAATGAAATCCATCGGGGATATGGAGCTGAAATAACACGGTTAGAGAATGAGATTAAAAATTTTCAGCAGGAGATCGGCGATCTTAGGGGCGAAAATGCACGTTTATCTCAGGATATCCTGGCTTTAGAAAAAGAAAAGGAACATCTGGAAAGCCTTCCATCTTTACTTCGCTTATGGCGTTATCTTCGGATTAAAACCCGCAATGCCTTTTGGATACTTAAGTATAAGGGATTCAAGGCTGTTTGGAAAAAGTTAATTAGAGAAATTAATTTTTTGGGAGCTAGGAACCAGGCCCAGGTGGAGGTAGCTGCTTATTCTGTTGAGGAAAAGGAAGTTGCTGATTCTGCCTTTGTTAACAAACAAAAACTTGTTCCTCCCAGTACCAGGCCGACCCGTGCCAAGGTATTGCCGCGTCAGCCTCTAAAGGTCGATAGTGGCGAATTGCAGCAATGTCTTCGGAATATTCTTGACTCACTACACGTTCTTGCGGATGAGAATGATGACAAATATTGACAAGATTTCAGTTCTTACCGTTTCATATAACAGCCGGGGCTTTCTTCAAGAATTTTTTTCTTCGGTTCTTGCAACCAACCAGGAAGGTCTAGAGCTTGAAGTCATAATGGTTGATAATGGCTCGTCTGATGATTCTGTATCTTGGACTCGTTCCAATTTTCCTGAGGTTATAGTGTTGGAGAATGACGCCAACAACTATGCCCGAGCTCTCAATCGTGGCATAGAGGTAGCCTCTGGCGATTTCATTGTTGTTGCAAATAATGATACCCGAGCTGATGCTGACTGGTTAAAGGGGTTAGTGGATGTTGCTCGGTCGAATTCCAAAATAGGCGCGGTACAGAGTAAAATTCTTTTTGCAGATAGTTTAAAGATTAACAGCGTCGGTGTCATGGAGATTGAGGAGTTTTACTTTAAAGATATAGGTTTTGATGAGTACGATACCGGACAGTACGACAAGTCGAGAGAAGTTGACTATGTTACCGGGGGAGCAGTGTTGTTCAGGCGTGAATGCCTTGTCGATGTAGGTGAGTGGGATGAGGATTTTATTATGTTTATGGAGGATGTAGATTACAGCCTTCGTTGCCGGAAAAATGGCTGGAAACTTTGGTACGCTCACGATAGCAGATTTTACCATCATTACCATGGAACATCATCGCATTCACTGTGTGAATATTTTTGTAGCCGCAATCGTTTTTTGTTTATCGCCAAGCACCATCCAAACCATTTGCCTAAAAGCATTGTTTCATCTCATTTTTATAAAAAAGGTCAATTTGACCTTCTTTATCGAACCTTATTGCATGCTATGCAGAAGATGTGCACTTGTCAAGAAACGAACATTGTACTCAAGGTCCTCAAAGAAATAGAAGAATGTCTGCCTGAATACCTGGGGGCGGTAAGCACATACAATTTCTTTTCCCACCTGGAAGTGCTTCTAGGTTTGCGCAAGATAAGAGTCGGTATTTATGATCATGCTTTTCATTTTGCGGGGGGGGGACAGCGGTATGTTGCCGAGATAGCTGCCATCATTCAGGATCGTTATGATGTTACTTATATCGCTAACAAGGACGTTGACTTGGCAATTTATCAGGAATGGTTTGATATTGATTTGTCAAAATGTTCATTGAAAATCATAAAGATTCCTTTTTATGAGGAAAGGAATCATTATATCCTCGATGAAGGAATGGTGATAAACGAAGCATATAACGTATTTGACATCATCAGTGAGGAAAGCCTGTTATACGATATTTTCATCAATGCCAATATGCTCGGCAAGGTAAACCCCTTGTCTCCTGTGTCCCTTTTTGTCTGCCATTTTCCTGATCAGGAGAAAGCCCCTTTTTTTCAGGTAGACAAGTATGACTATCGTATTATTAACAGCGATTATACAGGCAGTTGGATGCAAAAACGATGGGGGTTGAAAGCTACTCATAAACTATACCCCCCAGTCAATATGCATAATCCACGGAGTACACTCAAGGAAAAGGAAAAAATTGTCTTATCTGTCTCCAGGTTTGAGCAATGTGGCACCAAAAAACAATACGAGATGGTCAAAGCCTTTTCCGAACTGTGTCGAAAAAATCCAGAGAAGATGAAAGGATGGAAGTTGATATTGGTAGGTGGCACTGTCCCTGATAATCATTATCTGGAACAGGTAAAGGCCGCGGCAAAAAAGGCAAGTTGTACTATAGAAGTAAAGGTTAATGTTGCGGTTGGGGAGCTCAAGGACTTTTACCGGCGGGCAGCGATTTTTTGGCACGCATGTGGGCTTGAATCCACAAGGCCGGAATGGGTAGAGCACTTTGGGATGACTACAGTTGAGGCTATGCAGAACTACTGCTTGCCAATTGTCATCGACGGTGGAGGGCAGCGGGAAATAGTAGAGCATGAGGTATGTGGGTTCAGATTCACAAGCGTTCAAGAGCTTCAAGCTTTTACATTGCGGATGGTCGATGATGAAGTACTGCGTAAACAGCTTGTTTTTAAAGCCTATGAAAGGAGTCATCTATTCAATTACGAGGTATTTAAGTCTGGTGTAGAGAGTATTTTCTCTGAAGTGGAAGCGCTCCTGGTGGGGCAGGATGTTTTGTGAGACTAATTATTGTTTTAGTAATAAGATAGAATAGAGTTCCCTGGGAAATGTTTCTCACTTTTCAGGTATTCGGTTGCATTAAACCCATCTTCCACAGTGTATGTCTTTTTAAGGTCACGATTAGATTATTACTTAAAAGGTGAACAAGAAAAAAATATAGAGTTTCTTGGCAGGAAAG
>JAFDJF010000034.1 GCA_019307645.1 Deltaproteobacteria bacterium | reverse complement strand
GTGATTATGGACCTGGATTTAAAGATATCCGAACTTGAAGAGAAACAGGAAAAAAACCAGGCAGAAACCAAAATCGAGCAAAAAGCCCTGGAGGAATGGCAGGTAAAGCTCGAAGCTATAAAGCGGGAACCTTTTTTTGACAGGCTTTTGAAAAGAGTTAAACAGTACCTGCCTAGGAAATCATGACGCACATACTCCGGTTTAGGGCTCGCGCAAAAATAGATTCACATTCTGAGGGCTAACTGTCTAATGTCTTCAACCGGTCTTCGTTCACAAAATCCTCGAAATAGTCCTGCTATTCCCGTGGTTTTGTTCACTCAGATCGGCTGAATACATGAGACATTTAACCCTCACCTCTGCGAATTTATTTTTGTGCAAGCCCTTAGGGGGATCTATCTCCCTTAATATCTGTAATACTCAGGCTTATAAGGCCCCTCTACTTTCACACCAATGTAGTCAGCCTGTTCTTTTGAAAGCGTCGTCAGTTTTACCCCGATTCTTTCAAGATGAAGTCGTGCCACTTCCTCATCTAATTCCTTTGATAATACTGTCACACCCGGTTTATATGAATCTCTGTTTTCCCAAAGGTCAATCTGCGCAAGCACCTGATTTGCAAATGAATTTGACATGACAAATGAGGGATGACCGGTTGCGCAGCCCAGATTTACAAGACGCCCTTCTGCCAGCATAAATACCTGATGTCCATCAGGAAAAGTATATCTGTCAACCTGAGGTTTGATTTCTTCTTTCTTAATACCGACAACATTGTTCAACGCGTTGACCTGGATTTCATTGTCAAAATGGCCGATATTGCAGACTATGGCCTGATCCTTCATTTTTGACATATGATCTTGTGTGATGATATCTCTGTTACCTGTCGTCGTAACATATATATCACCCTGGCCCAGTGTATCTTCAACAGTGGTGACTTTATGGCCCGCCATGGCAGCCTGCAAAGCGCAAATGGGATCAATTTCGGTCACAAAAACCCTGGCGCCCATGGATTTAAGGGCCTGGGCGCAGCCTTTTCCAACATCCCCATACCCGCAGACAACAGCCAGTTTGCCTGCGATCATGACGTCGGTAGCACGTTTGATACCGTCTATCAGGGACTCACGGCAACCATATAAGTTGTCAAATTTTGATTTAGTTACAGAATCATTAACATTAATGGCAGGGACAAGCAGCGTATTGTTTTGTGCCATGGCATAAAGCCGATGAACACCGGTGGTCGTTTCCTCTGAAACACCCTTCCACTCTTTTACTACATTTTTCCAGTACCCGGGGTTACTGGCATGCAGCTTTTTCAGCAACTCTTTGATAATTCCTTCCTCTTCACTGCCGGAAGGCTCATTAACCCAGTTACTACCATTTTCAAGTTCATATCCTTTATGGATAAGAAGCGTCGCATCCCCTCCGTCATCGACTACGAGCTGAGGACCTGAACCATCAGGCCAGGTCATGGCTTTATAGGTGCAGTCCCAATATTCCTCCAATGTTTCGCCCTTCCAGGCGAATACCGAGATCCCGGACGCAGCAATAGCCGCTGCAGCGTGATCCTGCGTAGAAAAAATATTGCAGCTTGCCCATCTGATATCGGCGCCAAGTTCTTTTAGAGTTTCAATGAGAACCGCCGTCTGGATCGTCGTGTGGAGAGATCCCATAATACGTGCGCCTGCAAGCGGCTTTTTATCGGCATATTTCTTTCTTACGGCCATAAGACCGGGCATTTCGTGTTCTGCAACACCAATCTCCAGACATCCAAAATCTGCGAGGCCGATATCGGCTACCTTGTATTCATGGGATAATGCTTTACTATTTTCAGCTAATGTACTCATATTTAATTCTCCTTCTGCCGGAAACAGCCACGAACTTCTGCCCGGGCTCACTTCACCGCTTTTTTAAGCATATCCACCATGTCGGTCTTTTCCCAGACAAATTCAGGGCGTTCTCTACCGAAGTGTCCATAATTGCAGGACCTTCTGTATATGGGTCTGAGCAGATCCAGCCTTTCTATAATTGCTGCCGGTCGGAGATCGAACTCTTTTTTCACGATCTCGGTCAGTTCCTGACTGGAAACAACCCCGGTGCTGTACGCACCAACCAGCACTGAAACCGGTTCCGCCCGGCCAATGGTGTAGGCGATCTGGATTTCACATTTCTCCGCCAGTCCGGCTGCCACGATGTTCTTTGCAATATATCGGCACATATACGAGGCGCTCCGGTCCACCTTGGAAGGGTCTTTTCCTGAAAAGGCACCACCGCCGTGATAGCCAAAACCGCCATAGGTGTCCATGATGATTTTGCGCCCGGTCAACCCGCAATCCCCCAGAGGACCACCGATAACAAACCGTCCTGTCGTGTTTATAAAGTACTGGGTATTGTCATCCAGCATCTCATTGGAGATCACTTCCCGGATCACCTGCTCGATGATCGATTCACGAAGCGTGTCATAGTCCACCTCAGGATCATGTTGGGCAGCGATAACAACCGTGTGGATTCTTGAAGGCCTGCCATCCACATATTCCACTGTCACCTGGGATTTGCCGTCAGGTCTGAGCCAGGGGAGCAAACCGGACTTCCTCACAGAGGCCAGCCTCTGGGTCAGACGGTGTGCCAGATAAATGGGCATGGGCATGAGGGTCGGCGTATCCTTACAGGCAAAGCCAAACATCAAACCCTGATCACCCGCGCCCTGGTCCTTGAAAAGGCCATTTCCTTCATTAACACCCATCGCAATATCAGCGGATTGTTTATCAATGGTGGAAATCACCGCACATGTCTCCCAGTCAAATCCCATGGATGAATTGCTGTATCCGATGTCTTTGATAGTCTCTCTCACCACTTCCGGCATATCCACATAAGCATTGGTCGTAATTTCACCCGCAATAACCGCCATGCCGGTAGTTACCAGGGTCTCACAGGCCACACGGGATTTCGGGTCCTGTTCCAGCATCTTGTCCAGTATGTGGTCTGATATCTGGTCTGCCACCTTGTCGGGATGCCCCTCAGTGACCGACTCCGAAGTAAACAGAAAATTTGTAGATTTCATTAAGATCTCCTTTCAATTCCAAGGCCATTAAGGGTTCGCGCAAAAATGTGAATTTGTTTTTGCATGAGCCCTAAGGTCTTGTCATGTTTCATCTCTTTCGGATCAGGCAGTTATCGATCAATCTTGTCTTCCCGACCCTGACAGCAAGGGCCAGCAGACTTTCCTCGCCAAGCGTTTCAAGATCCTCAAGTGTCAACGGGTCGCATAGGGTTATGTAATCAATGTCAGTAAAGGCATGATTCCGTATTAATGATTCAACTGCACCTATTATTACACTTGCATCTGTTGTGCCGGCCTGAAACAGTTTATCAGCGAGATCCAGAGATTTTTCGAGACAGCACGCAGATTTCCTCTCCTCAGCGTTAAGGTATTTATTTCGAGAGCTCATGGCGAGCCCATCAGCTTCCCTGACAGTTGAAACACCGATGATCCTAATGTCCATATCGAGATCCATAACCATTCGGCTGATGACCGCCAACTGCTGGTAATCCTTCTGCCCGAAAACCGCCAGGTGTGGTTTCGTACTATTGAATAACTTGGCTACAACGGTTGTGACACCGTCAAAATGGCCCGGTCTTGAAAAGCCACAAAGGTGCTGTGTGACCTGTTCCACCTTTACGGCTGTCTGGCAACCTTCCGGGTACATCTCCTCCAACGACGGCATAAAAACAATATCCACCCCCACGCCACGCGCCTTTTCGAGGTCACCCTCCGTATCCCTTGGGTAGGCTTCATAGTCTTCAGTTGGACCAAACTGCATGGGATTAACAAAGAGGCTCATGATCAATTTGTCGGAATGCTCTTTTGCAACCCGCATGAGCTCCAAATGACCCTCATGCAAAAAGCCCATGGTCGGGACCAGTGAGATGGTGTGCCCGGCTCTTCGCAAGGTTTCCGATTCATTGTGCATCTGTTCAACAGTTTCTATGATTTCCATGGGAGCATGCTCATATGCCGATAAAATTGTCTGCTACCTTTTCCCTGTCGTCTATTGTGGTTACAAAAGCAGCGAAACGAATTTATCACCAGTACAACCCTTCTGTCAATTCTATTAACCCGGCAATTAAAAAGAGAAACAAAACAAGAAATGGATATCGAACGTCGAAGAATGAAGTCGCTTTGCTCCCTCCAGGGCGTAGGCCCGACGGGCCGGAGGCCGTTAATTTTTCAGGTTCTTCTCCCAATTAGTTGGGTGAAAGGGGTCCAGGATTCGAGGGTTCAACTAAATTGGAGAAGATCCATTTTTATCAGTTTATCCAGCTTGGATTTGTGTATTTGCCGGTTTAATAACCTAGGTCCAATGCTGAGGCGAGGCACACGAATTCATCGATCCCAAGGGTTTCAGCCCTTGTCCCGGGATCAATCCCACACTTTTTTATCGCTCCCAGAAGTATTCCACGGTCCAGGAAGGGATAAACACCTTTAAGCGAATTCAAAAGCGTCTTCCTTCGGTGTGCGAAGGCCCCCTTAACCACTTTTCTAAAACAAGCCTCATCATTTGCATGTTTTGTATGGGGTCGTTCAAAGTCCAGTTCCAGGACCATTGAATCAACCTTTGGTTTAGGGAAAAAGGCGTTCTTCGAAACCTCAAGCAGACGGGTCGCATGTGCGCGATATTGAACCAGCACAGTCATGGCGCCATATGTTCGGTTACCGGGTAAAGCGGTTAACCTCTTTGCAACTTCCAGCTGAAACATGAGGACAGCCCTGTCTACACAGGCTCGGTTTTCAATCAGTTTATCCAGAAAAGGAGTTGATATATTGTAAGGCAGGTTCCCTATTACCTTCACCTTGGATGAGGGAGGAAGGCTTAACTCCCGAAAATCCCACTTCAGGATGTCATCGTTTATAAAAGTTACATTTTCAATTCCTTCCCGTGACAGTCTCTTTTTGAGCAAACTGATTAACTGTGCATCCTTTTCAACGGCAATGATCTGTCCAACCAACCTGGCAAGCGGCAAGGTCAAGGCACCCTGACCGGGTCCTATTTCAAGGACCCGATCGGAGGCCCGGAATCTGGCGCAGGTAATAATCTTCTGGACGACCCGGGGATCATACAGGAAATGCTGACCCAGGCTTTTCTTGGGCCGAAATCCGGGGGCCTTCCCTGTTGACATGGCAAGCCTCAATTCCTGCGCTCCCTTCTTGCTTTACGCCAGGCCTTCAGGTACCTGGAAATGGGTAAGAATACAAAATAGGACGGGACAGCAGCCACAACTCCCATTACCAGACCACCAATGAGGAACGCGCCCAGGCCGACTCCGCCCGCGCCCAGGATCTTGCCCACGATGACCATTGAACCCTCACCGGCTTGAACGGCTGACATAACAGATGAGAAGATTGCATTATCCCCGGGAAGCCTGAGGATAAAAGCCCCTAATTTAAAATTACAATAATAAATAAAATACCAGTTTAATGGATTGCTGATCCATGTGCCCAACGCAGCCGCAATCTTGCTGCCTTTGAAAAAAATGGCCAACATGACAGCCACTGCAATCTGAAAAGGCATGATGGGCATCATGCCGGTAAAAACCCCAAACGCCATCCCGAGTGCCAGTTCATGGGGCTCGCCCCTTAGACGAATAAATCGCAAATAATAGTATTTAATTTGTCTCTCGAATATCAATGTCTATTAATCCCTATTACAAGATTTTCTAACATAGTTTGGTTAATCCCGGGAGGAACTGATAGGAAGAAGATCCTGAATGGGGTATTTGGATCTTGCGTCTATAGACAAATCAGTTTGTTCTCCGCGCACGATCCGATGATAGCCTGCTAACGCGACCATGGCGCCGTTGTCCGTACAATACAGAGGGCGGGGGAAAAAGGCCTGAACTCCCTCACTTTCTGCAGTCTTGATCAATCTGTCCCGGAGCCTGTTGTTGCACGCAACACCCCCTGCTACCACAACCGTTGAAAGTTCCATCTTTTTCCTTGCCATCATCAACTTATGAACAAGCACCTCAACAACCGATTCCTGGAATGACGCTGCAATATCGGCCAGAGAAACTTCGCTGTCTACGTCCTTGGCCTCAAGCCATTTCTTGATGTATAAAGCGACGGCAGTCTTCAACCCGCTGAAACTGAAATCAAGGGAGTCCTTTGATAAATATGCCCTTGGAAAATCAATTCTGTCCGGCAAGCCGTCACGAGCCTGCTTTTCAATAGCCACTCCTCCGGGATAACCAAGCCCCAGAATCTTGGCAACCTTATCAAAGGCCTCACCCGCCGCATCGTCAAGCGTTTGTCCCATCTGTGTATACTGTCCATATCCCTCCACATGATACAGACTTGTGTGTCCGCCTGACACAGTAAGGGCCACAAATGGAAATGAAGGGACTTTTTCCTCCAGAAAAATTGAGAGGATATGCCCTTCCAGGTGGTTTACTGCAACCAAAGGAAGATCATGGGCATAGGCCAGGCTCTTTGCATAATAGAGACCTACCAGGAGGGAACCCACCAGACCCGGGCCTACGGTCACGGCAATACCATCCAAATCTTCCATACGGAGACCCGCTTTTGAAAGCGCTTCCCGAACTACGGGCATCATATTGCGGAGATGCTCCCTGGATGCAAGCTCGGGAACAACACCTCCATAAGGATGATGGAGCTTGACCTGCGAGTGAACCACATTGGACAAAACACGCCGCCCGTCGGCAATCACTCCAACAGAGGTATCATCACAAGATGTGTCTATTCCTAAGATATTCATACAAGCACGACTACTGATTAATCGAACGACGATCACATGAATTCCGAATGACGAAGGAAGGAATTTTTCAATTATATAAAATAAATGGAGCGAAGCGATTCCATACTTCGTCATTCGTCATTCGTTATTCGACATTCTGCGGTTTAAAATATCTCCTGCATGGTAGCAATCCCGGATACTTGGGTTTAATCAAGATTGCGACGTTAATGACATTGACGTTAACAGTCAGTTTCCCCTCTTCGAGTCATTGGAAACTTTCCTTTTCTGGTCCATTAGTTCATCAATCCTGGCAACCACCTTTTTGAGATGGATCGCCATTTGACCTGCGCTCTGATATCTCTTTTCCAAATCTTTTTCAAGCGCACTGTCAATAATCTTTTCAATAACACGAGGAATTTTTGGGTTATAATATCTGGGCGAAGGATGTCTCTCTTTGGAAATTCTGAGCATAATGGAGGGCATGTCTTCGCCCGAAAAAGCCCTTTCCCCGGTCAGCATCTCAAAGAGCACTACTCCGAGAGAGAAAATATCAGATCGCCCGTCCACCTTTTTCCCGGCAATCTGCTCCGGAGACATGTAAAAATGTGACTCGGTTAATAAGTCTATCTTAGACCTAAAGGCAAACGGTATCCACCCGATTCCAAAATTCTTCACTTTTACATTTTTTGTCTCTTTCACCCTTATGATGCTGTCAGGCCTGATAAACTGGTGAATGACATTTTTTCTGTGGACATAATCCAGGGCTTCTGATGCCTGGCCGATGATACTCAAGGTCTCCCTGATGGAAAGAAGCCGACCTTTTTTCGTGTAGTTTTTCAGGTCTTCACATTCCAGATTTTCTGCAGCAATATAAAACATGTCCGGTTCTTCTCCGCAGTCGTAAACTGTGAGGATGTTTGAATGGGTCAGTTGAGGCAGGCCTTCAGTTTCACGGAAAAAGCGGTCTCTTATTTCAGATATATGATCATCGTCAAACCCTGAAAATTTCACTGTCAGTATTGCTGCACCAGTTCCTGTTTCGGGATCTTGTCCTCTGAAAATCACGCCTATGGAATCCTGCCCGATTTCCTCCCATATTTCATATCTTCCAATGGTTGTTCTGGCAGGCGTGCCCGGAGGCATCGCTGACTGACTATCTCTTTGTGCCCCGATAAACATATCAGACTCGATATGTTCAGGACCGGAAATCCTTTTCTCCAGGTTTTCATCATCCCTTTTCCCTCTGGCTATCAATTTGTAGACGCTCAGAGCCTTCTCGATCTGGCCCTTTTTCTCATATTCAAGGCCCAGGTTATGGAGCAGTTCACTGACATCTTCCTCACAAGAAATGGACTGGAATTTTTCAAAAGCCAGATCAAGCATCCCCTGCTGCTGGTAAAAAAGCCCCAGAGTCTTATCGGTTTCAGATGAATCAGACGCCGCTTTTCTCTTACTTTTTTTTGCCTTGAAGATTCGATTGGCGAGAACGATGAAATAACCCGAAATCAAAATCAATGCGGGCAGTGAGATCTTTAGCCACATGTTAGAAAAAGGGTCCAGGATAGTGTTGGCAAGAATAAAGCCACCCAGAAGCACTAACGTGAGGAACGTGCCGGTTCCCGTCTTCAATTTTGGGAGCACCAAAGTAACAAAAAGACAGAAAAAGACCAGGACTAATGACTCACTTAGAGACATACAAAATGATTGATGAGGGATACTTAAATTGGACATATCAGCCTTGGGGCCCGCCCCGGTTATGAGACCTTTGGAAAATGTTCAATTTTTGTCAAGGTCAAGGAAGTCGAAAATTTCAACCACAGGAATATATTGAATATTTCGAGGATTGAAATTTGAGCCTGACGCCGAGATTGGCCAAAAGGGGGCGTTTTTCAAAGGTCTCATGATTTGTCAGAGGCAGCAGCTGAAGCGTATAATCAATGTAATCCTAACATTACCGGAATCTACAACACCAGGTAAGGACTGATCTTCCCATACAGCACGGGACCGATTCCTCTAATGGACAAAATCTCATCAAGACTTCTAAACCCGCCACCTCTTTCCCTCTCACGGATAATCAATTCGGCAAGTTTAGGGCCAATCCCGGGAACAGCAGTCAGGCTCTCAAGACTCTCCGTATTAATTGAAACAGGCATCCCAAGGGTAATCTTGTGAAAGCCAGTCATTTCAGCCTTGCAGAAATCATGAACTTTCTTCCCACTCTGCACCTCACTGCCTGCAGTGCAGCAGAAAATACTGCATAGGGTATGTATCAAAAGGAGGGAACACAACAGAAACAGCCCTCCCACCATGCTGCCGTCAACCTCCCTTTTCTTCATCATCCAACCCAAAAACTTCATGGAGAACACGTACAGCCAGCTCAGTGTATTTCTCCTCTATGATACAGGATATTTTTATCTCAGAGGTACTTATCATTGTAATATTGATGCCCTCTTTTGCCAGAGCCCCGAACATCTTTTTGGCAACACCGGCATGGCTTCTCATGCCTACACCTATGATGGAAACCTTGGCGATATCCTCATCTCCCAGTACCTTTTCAGCCCCGATCTCTTGCGCCACACCGCGTAACAGCTCCATGGTCTTATAAAAATCTGACTTGGCCACGGTAAACGTCAGGTCCGTCAACCCATCCTCACTGGTATTTTGAATAATCATATCTACCAAAATACGAGCCTCAAAAACCGGCTCAAATATCCGAGAGGCAACTCCCGGCTTGTCCGGCACTTTTCTGACGGTAATCCTTGCCTCGTCCTTGTTGTAGGCCACCCCTGACACAAAAACCTTCTCCATATCCTTTGTTTCAGCCACAACCATGGTACCCCTTTCCTTGGAAAAAGTTGATCTTACATGAATCGGAACATTATATTTTTTTGCAAATTCTACAGAACGGATCATCAATACCTTTGCACCCAGACTGGCTAGCTCGAGCATCTCATCATATGAGATGATGTCCATTTTTCTGGCCCTTGGGCAGATGTTGGGATCAGTAGTGTAGACCCCGTCTACATCCGTAAAAATCTCGCATACATCAGCGTTCAAAGCCGCTGCCAGGGCAACGGCAGTGGTATCGGAACCGCCTCTTCCCAGGGTTGTGAT
>JAFDJF010000429.1 GCA_019307645.1 Deltaproteobacteria bacterium | reverse complement strand
CTGGTGTAAAAGAAGTTACTGCTGAATTGATGTCCAGGCTCGGTTAAAAAACAAGAGGCATCGTATATTCAAAATGCATAGACACATCTGAAAAATTTGTCGTCACGCGAAACCAGAAAAGGGACTCAGATTGGGTCCCTTTTTTATATAGTGTCTGAACGAAAACTAGGATTTTTCGTCAAGATCAAGTCGAAGATCCCGGACTATGGAAGATCAAAATTTTAACCGCAGGCGCCACGAAGTAAGTGCCCTTGGGGTGAATACATTCAGTATTTTGAGGATTAAAATTTTTATCTGACCTGTCTGCGTGCGGCCACGCACAGGCAGGCGCAGAGATTGGCGAAAAAGACAGTTTTCGTTCGGGCACTATGTATCAGTTGTGTCCGCCATGGATATGACCCATCCGGATTTCTTATCACGCACATTCAATGCCGAAACAATGGCTCGAATCTCTCGAGAATCAATATCGATTGTGAAACCGATCTTTCTCAAGCCCTCATCCCGGATCACCCTTTTAAGGGCATCGATTATTTTTTCTTTTTCCTCTGCGGGCAATACACTTGTTATGGCGCGGTTCAAGACGTCTTCAAGTGATTTGTTTATTATTTCAAGGGCCGAAATATTCGCGTGAATGATCTTTGCGTCCGTGTCAACGACCAGGATGCCTATCCCCGCACTTTCGGTGATTGCCTGTTGATAATTCAGGATGTCCAGCAATGCTGCCGTGGTCTGTCGTGGATAAAGTTGCCCGGGTTCTAAGAACACATTGGCATCCGGATTGGGAAGGGCTTTGTTTTCTATCTTGTCTAAAAATGTTTCAATATGATCCCCCATTTTTTCCATAGGCCCTTTGGCGATATAGTAATCAGCGCCTATCTCACTTAGCGCGTCCATCTGTTCCACTAGACATCCTGAGACAGCAATGATTGGAAAAAGGGCTTCGGGAAATTTTCTGCGGGCGAACTTTATCAACTGTTTTCCGTCTATTTTGGGCATTATTAATTCCAGAAATAAGAAGTCAACAGGTCCTCTCTCCAGTTTTGATATGCCATCCTTGCCGCCCTGGGCCTTGATTACCTCGTAGCCTCTTTTTTCAAGTAGCTCTGAAAAAAATTCCAGGAAGAAGAAATCGTTATCTACAACCAAGGCTTTTTTTTTCATGGTCTCCATCTCCCAAAGGACTTAGGGTTCGCGCAAAAATGTGAATTTATTTTTGCGCGAGCCCTTAGACATCCCATTCATTCAGGCGTTCAAATGGCGGCATCCATGGCTGGATCTTCTGTTCAATTTCTGCATGGAAAATTAATTGATACATACCCTCCTCACTTCACTAACATCAGTAAGCCCTTGAAACACCTTCTTAATGCCGTCCTGTTTCAGGGTATCCATTCCTTCCTGGATTGCCTGCCTAAAGATCTCTTCTGTGGTTGCCTGAGTCTTTATCAGGCGTTTTACTTCTTTTGTGCCTTCCATTAATTCATGGATCCCAAGCCTCCCTCTGTATCCAGTGCCTGAACAGGCATCACAACCCTTGGGGCGATACAGTTTGAGATCCGGTGAATATTCTATTCCCGTGTTTGCGAAATATTCTTTCCCGTAGTCATTCACAATATCATTAAATTCATCTTCTGACAGGTGGTACTCCTCCCGGCATTCCGTACACACCCTCCTGACCAGCCTCTGGGCCATCACGCCTAAAAACGCATCGGAAAAATTGAGCGCATTAAGGCCCATATCCAGCAATCGGGTGACGGTCTCAGGAGCGCTGTTGGTATGAAGGGTCGAAAAAACGAGATGGCCGGTAAGAGATGCCTCAACGCCGATGGAGGCTGTCTCGCGATCACGCATCTCACCAATCATGATCACGTCCGGATCTGCCCTCAAAAAGGCCCGCATGATCCTTCCAAAATCAAGTCCTATTTTTGGCTTGACCTCAACCTGCCTCAGCCCCCCCTGGGTGATCTCAACAGGATCTTCCGCCGTCCATATCTTGATGCCCGGCTTGTTTATGTGCCCCAGCGCTGCATGAAGAGATGTCGTCTTACCGGAACCTGTGGGACCCACCACAAGCACCATTCCATAGGGCAGTGCGATAATTTTTTTCAGTACTGCAAGATTCCGTTCACTCAAACCCATTTTGTCAAGGGGCATTGCACCGGCCTTGGCCAGAATTCTGAGTACTGCATCCTCAAAGCCGCCTGCGGTGGGAATTGTGGCCAATCTCAGCTCAAAGGGTGGGATGCCCCTGCGTTTAAATTTTATTTTTCCGTCCTGGGGGAGACGCCTTTCGGCAATATCAAGTCCTGCCATTATTTTGAGCCTGGACAGAAGCCCCCTGGCCATGGAGTTGGGCAACTGGAGGTATTCCTGGCATACACCATCCAGCCGAATGCGGATGCCGGTTGCCTTTGTCACGGTGGATGGCTCCACATGGATATCCGAAGCCTCTTTTCGGTAGGCGGTTACCAGGATCTGGTCGATAAGCTTCACCACCTGCCCCGAAGCTTCATCTACTTCGTCTTCCTCATCATACTCTGCCTCTTCTTCAAAAGAGATGTCCTGGACGAAATCAAGCTCATCCACTACCGCCTCGACATTCTTGTCATTTTTATTAATGTTATCAAAAAAAAGGTTAATAAACCGTTCGATATCCTCCTTTAACCCAACAGAGAAGTTAACCCTCTTGGTCTTTATCAGGCCCCTGATTTGCCCTGTCTTTCTGAGATCGTTGGGATCATCCAGGAGTATCTGAACCCCTTTCTTCCCCCAGCTCATGGGAACCCACACATCATGCAGCAAAAAAGACTTCTTCAAGTTGCTGATGAGCTCAATAGGCACATCTACCTTGGAATCAAAACTCACAAAAGGACATCCATAGAACAAAGAAAGCGACTTTCCCACATCTTCCTTGTTTATCCTGAATTGATCCGTCAAAATAAATTCCACACTTTTTCTTGCCTTCTTTGAAAGCGCTAATGCCCTCTTTAACTGGTCGGAAGTCACAATCTTCATATTGAGCAGGTAATCATACCTGGAGCCAGAGGAAAGATCTGCAATCAGATCTTCGATTTTTTCTTCCACCGCCTTGTTTTCAGGATCTATTTTCGATGCTTCCTTGAACAAATCAACGGCAAGATCTTTATGACCTTCTTTTTCCATCTCCACACCGAGCAAAAACTTGACCTCGGCCTTTTTTTTGCCGTCCAGCCTGTTATTGCTGACAGCCTCTTCTATTTTTTTGATAACCTTACTTGGAGAACGTGTTTTTAACAGACATGCGGAAAGTTCAGGGACGATTGCTTCATAGGAACAGTCATTCGTGAGCAGTTTTTCGTACTGGGCAATGGCCTCATCTATTAGTCCCAACTCTTTGAGAGCCGAGGCACTGTGCAGGGCTTCATCAACGTTTCTCTGAGATGAAAGCTCCTGTTTGGCAATCTCAACATGATTGGGAGACATCCCACGGGGCTTAGTCTTGTCAATGTCCGCTATTTTTTCTTTCAACTGATCGATTTTCCCATTTATTGTCTTCATGCTTTGAGGGTCGATTTCTGAGTTACTGGATGCAATTTCTACATAAACACCAAGGGACTCCTCAAACAATTCCATGGAGTAATAGACATCTGCCTCCTTCATTTTTGACCTTATGTCGATTCCACCACTTGGCTGAATCCCACTCATGGACAAATCTCTCCTATGTGAAAAAATGCCATTTGG
>JAFDJF010000428.1 GCA_019307645.1 Deltaproteobacteria bacterium | reverse complement strand
GGAATTCTGGATCCGAACCGCAGGAACAGAGCTGATGAACAGCCGCCTCCACGGTTCCGAGGGTGCACTGGCGGAGCTCACATGCAGCCGCATTAAACGAAAATCCGGCCTGAGGTTTCTCATTGGAGGCATCGGCATGGGCTACACCCTGGCGGCAGCACTTGAACAATCGGAGCCGGATACACTCATCACCGTATCCGAGCTGATCCCAGCTGTGGTCAGATGGAACCGGGAACACCTGGGGCACCTTGCAGGAATGCCGCTGGATGATCCCCGGGTATCCGTCAAAGAAGAAGATGTGGCGGAAACCATCAGGAAAAGGACATCCGCCTGGGATGCAATACTTCTTGATGTAGACAACGGTCCTGACGGGCTTACCCGGAAATCCAATGACCGCCTCTACGGCAAATCCGGCCTGAAAACGTCCTTTTCCGCTCTCCGCCCCGGAGGGATTCTGGCCGTCTGGTCTTCCGGGGCAGACGAGGTATTCACCCGTCGCCTGAAGCAGTGCGGGTTCCAGACGGAGACCGTAACCGTTCGAGCCCGCAAACCCGGAAAAGGCGGCAGGCACACAATCTGGCTTGCAGTAAAACCCTGATCGCGCTATACCCTGACGTTAGGTATATCATCTTGAGCCATGAGGCTGGAGAAAAAACATAAAAATGAGTGAAGAACGTCTGGTGGAAATTGAAATTTCTACGCAAGGCCATCGGCAAACGACTTCGAAGTAAAATCAAAGAGGTTCGCCAGACTCTTCAACGTCACCGTCATAAGCCGGTAGCAGAACAGGGAAGATGGCTGTGATCAGTTTTTAGATCTAAAAGCCGCAATCCCTGGCCCAGACCTGGCTTCTTTGAACAAAACACCAAATAGGACCGCGACGGTAGTATCTCAATCAGTTGCACCAACCTTATATTGCGTCGCGCCAGGGCAGGCCAAAATTCAAAATCAAGTCTGAACGGGTTTTTCCTTCAGACACGAAACAGGTGTAAAAGGAGTTTTGGAAATGATTTCTAATCCAAAATTTAAAAGGCTGTTAGAGCCTGGTTACATCGGGCCTGTGAAAATCAGAAACCGGATGATAAAAACGGCAGCTGAAACGCTCTTGAGTAGTGAGAATGACGGCTATGTAACCGAGGCGCTTAAGGCATTTTATGGGAAAATCGCAAAGGGTGGCGTTGGTGCGGTATATGTTGAGGGCCCT
Source organism: Deltaproteobacteria bacterium (assembly GCA_019307645.1). Next base: position 2,308 of record JAFDJF010000428.1, on the reverse strand, counting down.
GTTATAGCCGGCACTAGAAGCAGGTTTGGAAAGCATGGCTTTCATATTGACGGTGACAAATACATTCCCGGCCTTAATGAGTTGGTGAAAGCTATTCATGAACATGGATGTCCGGCATTTATTCAACTTCTACATTCAGGTCCCTGGCACAGGTCATGGCTTTCCGGTATTCAGCCAATCGCCGCTTCATCCTCCGAAGAGGGCGTGCATACCGGATTCGAACCTTCAAAAGAAGCAACAGTTGCTGAGATTGAAGATATTATAGATAAGTTTGCCGGTGCAGCGGTTCGGGCTCGGGAGGCCGGTTTTGATGGTGTAGACATTAACTCAGCCCTCAGTCATTTTCTTAGCACCTTTTTGTCCCGCCATTGGAATAAACGTGAAGACGCATACGGGTATGCCACCCTCGATAGCCGGGCACGAATTGTGGTGGAAATCATACATGAAATAAAAAAGCGGGTGGGGCAAGATTATCCAGTGGGTGTCATTTATAACGGTACCGAGTATGGGGGAAGCGGAAAAGGGATTACGATCGAGGAGGCACAAGAATTTGCGCAGATGTTTGAGAGGGCGGGCGCTGCTTCCCTTCATATAAGATCTCACAGATTTGGAACGCTGGCCGGGGTCTGGCCCGAGCAGTTACTCTATCCTGAGCCTCCTAAAGTGCTTGAGAAAGAGCTGGACTGGAGCCATGGGGGAGCAGCCATGTATTCGCCCCTGGCAGCAGCAATAAAAAAGGTCGTTTCCATACCCGTTATTACCGTTGGACGATTAGATCCCATGCTTGGTGAAAGAATATTGCGGGAAGGAAAGGCAGATTTTATTGGATTTACCAGGCGCCTGCTGGCGGACCCCGAACTTCCCAATAAAGTGGCTTCAGGAAGGATGGAGGATATCGCCCCGTGTACAGCGTGTCTGTCATGCGTTGATACGAATTTTCTAGGACAACCCATACGATGCAGGATAAACGCATCTTTAGGAAGAGAAAAGGAATATGAAATTAAGCCTGCAAAGGAAAAGAAAAAGGTATTGGTAGTTGGAGGCGGGCCATCAGGAATGGAGGCCGCAAGGGTAGCGTCATTGAGAGGACATGAAGTTCTTCTTTATGAAAAAGAAAAAAAGCTGGGCGGATTACTGCCAACGGCTGCTGTTGTCAAAGGGCTTGAAATCGAAGATCTTGAAGCCATAATCAGGTATTTCAAGATCCAACTTTTAAAGCAGGGTGTACAGGTCAGGCTTGGAGAACAGGCTGAGTTATCGTCAATTGAAGAGGCCAGGCCCGATGTGGTTGTTCTGGCAGCCGGCGGTGTTCAAACTGTTCCGCATATCCCGGGAATAGAGAACGACAATGTGGTCAGGGGTCCCGAATTGCATCGAAAGGCGAAGTTTTATCAGAGGTTTTTCGTGCCAAAAACACTAGGCCGGCTGACTAAATTATGGATGCCGATAGGTAAAAATATTGTCATTATCGGCGGCGCCATTCAGGGTAGTGAAATGGCTGAGTTTTTGGTTAAGCGGCGCAGAAAAGTGACGATTACAGATTTTGCTTCCGAGCTGGGAGATGGAATAGGACCTGGGAAAAAAGAATGGTTATTTGAATGGCTTGAAGAAAAAGGCGTCAAGATGTACACTGAGGTTAAGTATGAAGAAATAACAGATAAGGGGCTTGAAATAACCACAAAAAAGGGGGAAAGACAGACCCTTGAGGCAGATACTGTATTAACTGCTTCACCGATGAAGCCCAGCTCGGAACTTGTTAAAAAGATGGAAAAAAGTGCTCCCGAAATTTATTCCATCGGAGACTGCGATGAACCCGGTCTTATTATTGACGCGGTTGCCGCCGGGGCCAGTGTTGGTCATGCCATCTAGAAGAGCGCTAGGAGCGCTGTCCTCGATTTTGGAAAAAATTGCTATTCTCGGACAGCCTTCCAGGAAGGATTCTATTCTTTTTTGTTGAGGAGACTGGAGGGAAAATGAAGTTCCCCAAAATCGGTGATATGATAACCGGAAAAGAGGCATTGAAACTGAGCCGATATTTCGGTCTTAATTATCTTGTTGAACGCATTGAGTCCGGTCCAGAGAACTATAAAGATTGGAAATTCGATGGATGTTCAGGCTTACCGGATGAAATAATGGGTTTATTCACGGGCTGTAACTGGGAGGACATCACTTACAGATGCTGCCTACCACACGACCTTTGTTACGGTTATGGGGAATCCGGAAATGATATGGAAAGAAAGCGGGTAGATGTAAAGTTTTACAGTGACTTGGTGACCAAGGCGGGTATGAGTGAATGGTGCGGTTCTGC
>JAFDJF010000427.1 GCA_019307645.1 Deltaproteobacteria bacterium | reverse complement strand
AGAAGCGCACTCAAATTCTGCGGTGTATCCACGGCAATGATCCACCCCTTGTCCATGATAATCACCTTGCTGCATATCATGCTGACTTCAGACAGGATGTGGGAACTCAGGATAACGGTTCTCTCCACAGACAGGCCCTTGATAACCCTTCGAATTTCCGAAACCTGCGCAGGATCGAGTCCTATGGTGGGTTCATCCAGGACCAGCACTTCCGGCCGGTTCAGGAGGGCCTGTGCCAGTCCGACCCTCTGCCGGTAGCCCTTTGACAGATTATTTATGATTCTATTCCTCACATGCTCAAGGCCACAGATCTCCATGGCCTCGTAAATGGCCTTTTTTAATCCGGCCCGGCCTATGCCCTTTATCTCTCCCGCAAAACGCAGGAAGGGGAACACACGCATATCAGGATAGAGCGCGACCCTTTCAAGAAAATAGCCGATCTTACGCCTTACCTCCAGGGAGTGCCGCGTAACATCAAGACCCCCCACTTTCGCCACGCCGCTGGTGGGGGGGATGAAACAGGTCAGGATGCGCATCATGGTGGTCTTACCAGCGCCATTCGGACCCAGAAGCCCGACCACTTCACCTTTTTCCACTCTGAAGGACACATCCTTCAGAGCCAGGATTGAACCAAATTGTTTGGATACACCTTGGACTTCGATCATTTTTCCACCGGCTGTAATGAAATACCCCATAAAAAGCTACGGGATATTGATAATATGGTAATCTGTTTTTTCAGGGCTGAATCGCAACCACTCCCCGTCGATTTGTTATCCATGCGTACAGCGGACCGAAGAGATCATAAAAAGTTTTCCCTGTTTTATCAAGGAAAAACCTGCCACAAAAATCTTTGGGACTATTTCAATAAATCTCTTGCCACAACCAGGCCCTGAATCTGACTGGTCCCTTCCACAATCTGCAGCAATTTGGCTTCCCGCATATACCTCTCAACCGTATATTCCTTCATGTATCCGTATCCGCCAAGTATTTGAACGGCGTTTGTCGTTGTCCTCATCGCCGCGTCAGTGGCATATCTCTTGGCCATCGAAGCGGCTGCGACTATTTTCTGACCCTGGTCCTTCATACTGGCCGCGCGATAAGTCAACAACCTGGACGCCATTGTCTCTGTTTCCATATCGGCCAACATGAATTGTATGATCTGAAAGTCTGCTATGGGCTGCCCAAAGGCATGTCGCTCTTTTGCATAGGCGATTGAGGCATTCAAAGCGGCCTGTGCAATACCCGTGGCAGAAGCCGCAACGCCGATCCGGCTGCCGTCCAGGGCATACATGGCGCTCAAAAAGCCCTTGTTTTCTTCGTTAATTCTGTTGGCGACCGGAACCTCGCACTCTTCAAATATCAAATCCCTTGTTGGGATATATTTGAGACCCATCTTGTTTTCCTTCTGCCCGAAACTCAGACCGGGAGTATCCTTTTCTACAATAAAGGAACTGATGCCTTTAAAACCTTTCTCCTTGTCGGTCTTTACCATGACAAGATAAAGATCGGCCTCGCCGGCATTGGTAATAAAAGCCTTGGTGCCGTTTAGAACATATTTATCCCCTTTTAATACAGCCGTGCTCCTAATGGCAGCGATATCAGATCCGGCATTGGGTTCGGTTACGGCAAATGCGGCAAGGGCCTTGCCACTTGTCATCTGAGTAAGAAATTTTTGTTTCTGTTCTTCTGTACCAAATGCCTCAACCGGAGATGCCGCAGCAAGGTGGATCGGAATATAGCCCAGACCGCCTCCTGCCTTAGTCGCCCCCGCTTCAAGAATCATGGCATAGGTGAGATAATCCAGCCCGCCACCGCCATATTCTTCTGATATGGTCATGCCGCAGAAACCGAGTTCGGCCAATTGATCAAAAACATGTCGCGCAAACTTGCCCTCTTCCTCCCATTCCAGGATATGGGGAGCGATCTCGTTTTCAGCAAACTTGCTTATCATATCAATGAACATCTGTTGGTCTTCTGTTGGTTCAAACATCTACAATCTCCTTAAATTTCAGCATGCATTCACCTGTTTACTATCGAAAGTCTTCTGCCTTCCGTCGTCTGGCATCCGACGTCCGCTACTTCTTCTCCTCGTATCTCTTCTCAAGAAGCGTGCCTTTTGCAGAAACCCCGCCTGCCCTTTCAAACGTGTTGGGCGGTACCATCTCGATTTCCGGGCGGAATTCCAGTTTGGCCCTGATTGTCTGTCCCAGCTCATCTTTCAAGCCTTCGATCTCAGATTCGCCGACTCCTTCCCCGTGCTCTATCCTGACCTTCAAGGGTGGTTCGGCCATGGGCCCCGGGGCATCCAGCACAATCCTCAACTCACCGGTAACTCTGGGTATGAAAGAGCTGACCACTTCTTTTATTGCAGACGGATACACATTGACCCCTTTGACGATCAGCATCTGATCGGCCCTGCCTACCAGCCTCATCCTGACGCCCTTGAATCCGCATCCCGGGCATTCATCTGTAATCACCTGGATCATATCCCCATAGGCATACCTGAAAAAGGGCTTTGCCTCCTGATCGAGGGCCGTGTGTATGCCCTGACCCACAGCACCGTTTTTAAAAGGGACGGGATTTCCATCCGCATCTGCCAGATCCGTGGCCCATATATGATAATCGCTGGTTATGACATGCAGGCCATGATATTCCTCGGAATCACAGGAAACCATGTGGACACCCTGTCCACCGCCCATGGAATCAAATATTTTAGCGCCATAGCTGTCTTCAAGTTTTTTCCTGATTTTGGGGATACCCGCTCCAGGGGCACCTGCGCACAGCAATATCTTGACACCCAGTACACCCACGTCGCTGTTTAAAATCCCGGGTGCCCGCTCGATCAGATGTTCCATCAACGGAACGGTCCCCACCAGTGCCTTGGGTTTCACGGTATTCAGCATGTTCAATATCCTCTCAGAGCCTGCTTCGGCCCCAATCGGAATCGGCGTTGCGCCCAGTGTCGTAAGGGCATGGTTGGTCGGCCATCCTGCGGCATGCATGCTCAATGCAAATATGTTGGCCACAATATCCCCAGGCCTTATGCCTGCGCGCCAGAAAACCCGGTGCCATATCTCGTCATTTATCCGAAGATCCTTTTCCGTAAAAAGATAAGAAAAGGTAGGGGTACCGGTTGTCCCACCGGTTGACGTTACCCCAACCACATTTTCCTTAGGCGCACAAAGAAAGGTACCCCAAGGGTGACCTTCCAGTTCAGCAGAATCTTCCTGGGCCTTTCTTTCCATCTCTTTGCTGCCCATAAAGGGGAGGTTATAGAAATCATCCCAGGTCTTGATATCGCCGGGCTGCACACCCGCCTCGTCAAATATTTTTTTATAGTGGTTCGGCGAATTATTGTATACGTACGCCACCTGCTTCTGCAGCTTTGCAAACTGGATTTCTCTGATTTCATCGATGGATTTTGTCTCCATCTCTTCGTTCCAAAACTTCTTTTCCTCCATTTCAACCTCCATTCGGGCTTATGCACCAAAATAACTGGGCACGGACGGAAA
>JAFDJF010000426.1 GCA_019307645.1 Deltaproteobacteria bacterium | reverse complement strand
GGCATAGAGCTCCAGAAATCCCTTGGGATCTCATACCCCAATGAGGAGGAAATCCTTGATAAGGCAAATGAGATTGCGGACAACGTTCTTATCCAGCTCATAAAAGAAGAATACAAATCTGGAGAAATTTCCACAGCACGACTGGCACAAATCCTGAAAAGACTGGTTCCTGATGCCAGTGAACTCAAACGTATAATGCCCAAAATCAAAGAGGCCCTTTTGGGAGAGGGTATGCCGCTTGCCGATTACTTGAATCTGGTGCAGGAGCTTTCCAATGAGCTTCAGAGCGAAGAATTGTCCAAGATCCTTCAGGAGAGCGCTGATACGGTAGGCCTTGAGGGCGCGGACCTGATACAGGAGGTAAGAAACAACCCTGTGCAGGCGGCCGAGCTCATTTTTCTAGCTGCTGAGATTCGAAAAGGGACCGGAGATGAAAATGTCCTGACCGATCTGTTAGTGGACTATGTTGAACGATTAGGATCAAAGCTTGCGCTGAATATTGCCAAAGAAGATGATGTGGAAGGTGAGCAGCACCTGCGTCAGGTCATGGGTAGTGTTGAGTCTCAAATTGTCGGCCGGTTGAAAAATATGGATGTCAAGAGTGACATCATGGACAAGCTGGAGGAAAAACTCAACCGCCGGATGGATGAATTATTTGAAAGTCTCAAAGATGAATGGGTTTCAAAGCAGGCGGGCCAAACTGAAAAAGAAAGGCCGAAAGATTTGAGCGTGCTGCAGATCCTGGAGGAAAGTGCAGGCGAAAGCGACGAGCTTGGCGCGATTCTGAGAATGGTTCGCTCTGAGGCGCAATCAAAAGGTCTTGATGAAAATGATTTTAAAAAGATTTTAGAGGAGATCACCAAACAAAAGGGCCTTAAGCAAAAGAGAACATCAAAGAAAATAATGCTCGGAGAAGCTCTGGATTCTGACGGGCTGATGTTTTTCCTGGAAAAAGAGATATCGAGATCCTTACGTTATGACCTGCCGTTTGCCACGTTGTCTTTTTCAGTCGTATCGGCTAAGCCGAAAGCAAAAGCCCCTTCGGGGGAAATTACACAAAAAGCGCTGATAGACGCGGTTTTGCAGAAGCTTGCGACTGAAATAAGGGGAGCGGATGTGGCCGCTCAGCTGGGGAAAAACAAGGTGGTTGCGTTTTTGCCAATGACACCGAATGATGAAGCGAAGCCGGCACTCAAACGGCATCTGAGGCTGTTAAATACCCAACCTGTTGAGGTAGAGGGAATTCCTGTGGCTGTTCAGGTTGCAGGTGTGATAACCAATTTTGACTCTGATCAAATGTCAGACGCCACTGCGTTTGTTGAGGCCCTGAATTCCGATCTTTCAGAAATGGTTGCCAGGATTAAAAATATCCACGGATTGGCCTAGAAGGCTGTCCGAGAATGCCCTTTTGATTTCGCCAAAAAGCGGCTCAAGCCCACCCTACGGGCGGGTCCCGGAAGCCCAAACTCTTCGCCTGCCTGTGCGTTGCACGCAGGCAGGTCATGTCCGGAAATTTTTTAGTCCCGGCAGAAACCAGACATCGGCAATGAATAAATTTAAACCAATCCAATTTGGCAAGTACATTCTCCTGGACAAGATTGCCACAGGCGGTATGGCAGAATTGTACAGGGGCAAAATAACCGGCGTCAAAGGATTTGAAAAGCTTATCGCCATCAAAAAAATCCTGCCCCATCTGGCCAGCGAAGAATCACTGATAACATCCTTCATTGAAGAGGCCAAACTTGCCGCGTTTCTGCAGCATCCCAACATAGTGCAAATTTATGATTTCGGGAATATGGAAGATACATATTTCCTTGCCATGGAATACCTGTTCGGCAAGGACCTGAAAAATGTCATAAGAAAATCTGAACAGCAAAACAACCCCTTCAGGTTGGAGGATTCTCTCCATATCACCGCACGTGTCTGTAACGGACTGAATTATGCCCACAACCTGAAAGACTTTCACGGAAAATCTCTGAACATCATTCACAGGGACATCGGGCCTCAGAATGTTTTCATAACCTATGACGGCCAGGTAAAAATCATTGATTTCGGCATTGCCAAGGCGGCAAATCAAAACACCAGCACTCAAGGAGATTTAATCAAGGGGAAAGTAGCCTACATGTCCCCGGAGCAGGCTAAGGGGGAGCCGCTTGATCATCGTTCGGACATTTTCTCCATAGGCATCCTTCTTTATGAACTGGTAACCTTAAAACGCATGTTTGCCGGAGATAATTACCAGATATACGCAAAGGTGTGCAAAGCGGAATTCGAACCGCCGGAAAGTGCAGGCAGGGACCTTCCTCCCATACTTTATAAAATCCTCAATAGGGCTCTTGCCGAGAAACCCGCCGAGCGTTACCAGTCCGCCGATGAAATGGCCACAGACCTTGACAAATGCATTTCACAACTTTCCTTCCAGCCGGGCTCCAGGACTATCTCTGACTACATGAAAACCCTGTTTAAGCAAGAAGCCCATACCGAAGAACATGCCATATGGAAAGCAGCATCATTTGATCATTCAAAGCTGCCGGATTCGCACATGGACACGGCATCACGGGATGAAGAAACCCGGGTTTTGGAAACAGGGGCTTTCGCCGGAAAACCGAAACGTAAGAGATATCTGAATGCAGTCCTTGCACTGCTTCTGATCCTCAATGGGGTGCTTTACACCATGATCGTTGTGGGAAACCCGGGTGAAATCCTCGCCAGGGAAAAACGGATCGTTTTATCCCGTTTTTTCGGCCAGAATGGCCCTGAGAAAACAAACCTGACCGAATCCATTCATAATACTCAGGCAGGAATTGTTGACTCACAGCAAACGTCTTCTTCTCACGGAAAAGCGTGGACGCCTCCTGTTACGGACTCGCCCGAATTGGAAGCGGGCAAAAAGCTTGTTAAGGAGGAACGCCTTTCAGAGGCGATTGTATTGTTTGAAAATATCCTGTCAAAAGACCCTTCATTAACAGGCAGCGTTGCTGAGCCTTATTCCAGGGCATTGCAGGGGCAGGCGGTCAAAATTGCCGGGACTGCGCCTGAAAAGGCAAAACGACTGCTCCTTAAATCGCTTGAAATGGTTCCGGAAAACCCCTCGACGCACTACTTGCTCGGCCGGATATATACAAACGAGAAGGATTATCAACAGGCCGTTGCAGCATATGAAAAAGCAGTTGAACTGAAAACGGATATCGCAGGGGTTTATTTTAATCTTGGATTTATCTATTATGCTGTGAAAAAGGATTATTCACGCGCGCAGGAGATGTATAACCGCACCATCGAGCTGTCCCCCCCCTTCCTTGACGAGGCATTGTTTAACCTTGCACTCACCCAGAAAAGACTTGGGAAAAAGCAGGAAAGCATAACCAATCTGGAAAGTGCAATCCGTGTTAATCCTGCTAACAAACAGGCCAGGGAACTGCTTGAAAGGCTGACACTCCAGGCAAGTAAATCCTAACGTTGCAACTACAGGGTAAAAAGGGATGAGAACCACATGAATAAAAAACTTTCTTTTGTTTT
>JAFDJF010000033.1 GCA_019307645.1 Deltaproteobacteria bacterium | reverse complement strand
AGGCTTAGGCCAAATGGGAAGAGGTATCCTGCAGGTGTGTGCCCAGGCGGGTAAAGAAACCTATGGGTATGATTCAGTCGAGGGCGCCGGCGAAAAGGCCGTTGCCTTTGCCACGAAGAATATCGACGGCAGGATCAAAAAAGGCAAGATGACCGAAGAAGACAAAGAAAGAATCCTTGGGAACATCAAGCTGGTCAACAGCATGGAAGAGCTTAAAGATGTTGATCTGGTTATTGAGGCGGTTTTTGAGGATCTCAAGATCAAACAGGATGTGTTCAAACAGCTGGCTGAAATATGTAAGCCCGAATGTATCCTGTCATCAAATACGTCTGCTCTTCAGGCCACTCCCATGGCTTCAGTATTAAAAGAAGAAAAACAGGATAAGTTCATCATCATTCACTTCCATCAGCCCCCTACTCATATGAGGCTTGTGGAGGTTGTGCGCGCACTGCAGACAAGTGATGAAACAGCTGCGGCCTCTTTACAGTTCTGCAGAGAGATTGGCAAGGAACCTTGTGAGATCAAAGTGGATTGCCCGGGGTTCCTGACCAACAGGACAATGGCTCCCCTGTTAAACGAGGTTGCTTACTGCGTGTATGAAGGCGTTGCCTCAAAGGAAGACATTGACAAGGCATTTATCAACGGTTTCAACTGGCCTGTGGGTCCGGTTCAATTGATGGATTTCATCGGACTGGATACGGTGCAGCATGTTCTGGAAGACCTCCACATCAGGAGAGGCGGAGACAAGTACTGCATGTGCCCCCTCATCGGCAACATGGTTGCAGCAGGCCGATTAGGCGCGAAAGTTGGTATGGGTTTCTACGATTACAGGAAAAAATAATCGTTTTTCTGCCTGGTGGTTTTGATTGCCATTACGTAGCAGCAGGTTGATGTAAACATGCGCCCTGCTTGCGGAGGATATTCTTCGTGAGCGGGGCGTTTTTTTAGTTGACGAATTATGACCGGTGATTGAAGATTGAAGTGATTTTGCTGTTTTGGTAAGTAACAAAGAAGGTCGAAAAGCAAAAGAGTGAGTAACTACTCAGGTTATAAGGTTCAGGGTTCAAGGTTAAAAGCGATGAAGGAAGGGCTCTATTCTTTAGACAAACACCCTATTCATCCGATTTTTTGATATGCTAAACGGTTTTGCACACAAAGTCCAAGGAACACGCTATGTCGCTTTGGAAACATGAAGAAAATTTCGACAAAATTGGGTTTAACCGTGAACCGTGAACCCTGAACCGGGGTAGTTACAAGAGTGATCAGTATCCAGTAACCGGCAACCAGTAACCAGTAATCTGCGAGCAGAGTATAGATGAGCCAGGGGAAGATAATAGAATACATTGATCATGGAAAGTTTGTCTGCACCATATGCATTCAGGACAAGGGGACAAGCCTTCACCTGTTGACTGCCTCGAACCGTGAAGTCAAACTTTCGCCAAAAAGGGCTATTCTCATTTCAGACTCAAACATAAATATTTCAAAACCAAGGGAAGAGTTACTGGCGAGACTCAGGCAGGCAGAAGACATGAGGATCAATCTGATGGGACAGATTGACCTTGAAGAGCTCTGGGAGCTGACCCGGGATGAAAAGGAGGGTTTTGACAACCGGTATCTGGCCCAACTGGCTTTTGGCCGGGACATCACTGACGATCATCTGTCCGCCCTGGTGCGGGTGCTGTTTGAAGACAAACTTCATTTCAAGATGAAGGATGGCCGGTTTCTGGCTAATTCTGAGGAAAAGGTTGAACAGATCCTGAGACTGAAAGAAGAAGAGGCACTGAGAGAGGAAAGGCTCACCCATGGAAGTGCCTGGTTGAAAGATGTACAAAACGGCAGAAGTCCCGAAGATCCTCCCCACAAAGAGTACATCGTCAGCCTGCTTGTTCAGCTGGCCCTTTACTGGGCGGATACCCCTGAGGCCAAATACGGGAAAGAAATGCTTTCAAAGGCGGGCATATCTGACATTCAGATGGCCAGAGATTTGCTTATCCGTCTAGGCATCTGGGAGGAGGATGAAAACCTGGCTCTTCTGCGATCGGGCGTCGAGACGTCCTTTACTGAAAAACAGATGGAAGAATCGTCCCGTCTGGCCGGGGCTGAAACTGGTTTTGACGGCCGTGAGGACTTGAGAAATTTATTCATTATAACCATAGACGGGCCTCTCACCCATGATTTTGATGATGCGGTGAGCCTTGAAATCGTCGGAGATGAACTCCATCTCGGCATCCACATTGCAGATGTGGCCGAAACCATTTTACCGGACAGCATCCTTGATAATGAGGCGGTAAAAAGGGGTGCAACACTGTATTTGTCACGCAGACAGATATCCATGATCCCGAACGATCTGTCCCACGACACCCTGAGCCTGATTCAGGGATGCGACAGGCCGGCTGTTTCCCTTTTGACACGATTTGAGAAAAGCGGAAAGCTGCTGGATTACCGGTTTGTAACAAGCGTAATCAGGGTCCGGCAGAAACTGACCTACGAACACGGAGACGACATTCTGAACACAGAAGGGCGGTCTCCGGACCTTAACTTAGATGCCTCTGAAAAACTGATGCAGATGCTTCAGGAAATGTACCGGATGAGCCGGCGATTGCAGCAGGAAAGGATGAACCATGATGCCCTCAGGCTTTCTCTCCCTGAGCTGCAGGTGATTTTTAATGATGATTCATCATTTTATTTTAAACAGGATGATCAGGATACACCCTCGCGAATGATCATCGCGGAATTGATGATCCTTTATAACTGGCTGGCAGCAAGATTCTGCAGGGATAATCAAATCCCGGTTCTTTTCAGAACACAGGCGGAGCCTTCCGAAAGACTGTCCGAAGACGAAGCCGGGTATGTCTACTATGTTTTCAAACAGCGTCGTAAGCTAAGTCCGGCTCACATTGAAACAAGCGCCGGCCCTCACAGCGGATTGGGCCTTGATGCCTATATCCACGCTACATCTCCAATACGCAGGTATTTTGATCTGGTGGTTCAGCGCCAGATCAAAAATTTTCTCATGGGGGAGGCGCCGGTTTATAATGCGAAAGAGCTTCAGGAAATCAGGGTCTTTGTTGAGCCTGTAATCAAAGATTTTCAGAACATAAAACGAAATCGCATCCGCTACTGGATTCTGAAATATCTCAGCCGGAAGCGTGGTGAAAAATACAGGGCGCTTGTCCTCGACGAATTCAGACGAAAGTATCGTATCGTTTTGAGTGATTTTTTCCTTGTCACGGAAATAGGTCGAAGAGAGGGGGTCATTCTCCAGCCGGGCGAGGAAATCCTGGTGGAGGTTAGAAAAGCGGACCCGTGGGATGACGTGATCAAGCTGGAATATGTGGAATAGCACGGTGTACGGCATACGGTGTAAGGCACACGGTTGTGGGCGTCTGGTAAAGAATTTGCCGGTGGGCGGTCTGGTTTTATTTATAAGATGGGCGCTGGTTAGTTCCCATCCATAAATGAAATTTATGGATGACAGCGATTAGCTGTCAGGAGTTAGCTGTTAGAAAAAACGCCAAGAAAACAATTGGTTAACCTAATGCCTGATTGCTGAAGGCTGATTGCTCCATCCGGGAACATTCATTTCCGGATGGGCGCTAGCTAAAGACCCTTTCGAATATCTCATCCACATACTTCAGATGATAATCCAGGTCGAACAGCTCCTCAATTTCATTTTTATTCAGATGTTTTCCAATCTCCTGATCGGCCAGGATTAGGCCCTTGAAGTCCAGGCCCTCTTCCCAGACTTTCATGGCATTCCTCTGAACCATGACGTAGGCTTCCTGCCTTTCAAGGCCCTTGGTCGCCAGTTTCATGAGGATCTGCTGGGAAAAGGTCAATCCCTTCATTTTGTTGAGATTCTCAATCATCCGGTCGGAATGGACCACCAGGCGGTCTATTATTCCGGTCATACGGTGAAGCATGTAATCCGTGAGGATTGTACTGTCCGGCCCGATCACCCTTTCCACCGAAGAATGACTGATGTCCCTTTCATGCCACAGGGGCATGTTTTCCATGGCAGCCAGACAATTGGACCGCACCAGTCTGGCAAGGCCCGATATGTTTTCGCTCCCGACAGGGTTTTTCTTGTGGGGCATGGCCGATGAGCCTTTCTGGCCCTTTGAAAAGGCCTCTTCCGCCTCCAGGACTTCCGTCCGCTGGAGATGCCTTATTTCAACAGCGATTTTTTCCAATGTTCCGGCAAGGATGGCAAGGCTTGTGAAATACTGGGCATGGCGATCTCGCTGAATGATCTGGGTGGATATCTGTGCGGGCCGGAGGCCAAGTTTCTTCATGGTGCCGGCCTCAATTTTCGGAGAGATATTGGCAAAAGTACCCACTGCACCGGACAACTTACCATAGCTGATGACATCCTGTGCTTCTTCCAGTCGTTTCAGGTTTCGAGTCATCTCAGAATACCAGACAGCCAGTTTCAGTCCGAATGTTATGGGCTCTGCATGGATGCCATGGGAACGACCGATCATCACCGTATGTTTGTGCTCGAAGGCCCTGCGTTTGATAACCGCCAGAAAGTTTTTTACATCCCGGATGATCATATCCATGGCCTCTTTCAGGAGAAGAGCGAAACTCGTGTCCAGGATATCCGAAGATGTCAGACCCAGGTGGACATACCGCGAATCAGGCCCCACGTGTTCCTCTATATTTGTCAAAAATGCGATAACATCGTGTTTGGTCTCTTCTTCTATCTCAAGGATGCGCTTCACAGAAAAGCCGGCCTTCTTTTTGATGGTTTTCAGGGCTTCCATGGGAATCAAGCCTTCCTCAGCCATGCTCTCACATGCCGCTAATTCCACATCAAGCCATTTGGCATATCTGTTTTCAAGTTCCCAGATGAGGCCCATTTCAGGGCGGGTATATCGGCTGATCATCTTGTATCTCCTTTACAGAAAAGATTAATCACGAAAACACGAAAGGACGAAAACACGAAAAGAACTGCTATGATTGCCACAAAGACACAAAGAAAAAACGGATTGCGTCAACTTCAAACGATGTCTCAGGCACGCCCCTTTGCGGAGGGTTTGAGACATGGGAGAGGTTTAAATTTCGTGTTTTTATCCTTTCGTATTTTCGTGATTGTTTTTATCGCAGTTGAAGATTTAACCAATGATAATCGAAAAATCAATGGGAAATCAGGCTGGATCAGGAAAATGGCCTGCTTGACCCCACTGATCTAAAGGGCATTTATCACACAAGGGTTTTTTCCTGCAGTAATCTTTTCCTGTCTCAACAATCAATGCGTGAAATTCATTAAAGAGGGTTGGGTCTTCAGAAAGATTATCCGTGAACAGTTCCTGCAGTTCGTAATAGGTTGTCTGTTCTTCTGTCATGCCATGTCGATACAAAATGCGATGGGTATAGGCATCGATGACAAAGATGGGACGTTTGGCTGCATAAAGGAGGATGCTGTCCGCTGTTTCAGGGCCGATCCCGTTGACGGAGAGAAGCCCCTGTCTAAGGGTTTGCATTTCATCCGCCAGTAGCGCCGACAGATTCCCGTCATAGCTGTCAGCAATAAAGCTGATCAGATTCTTCAATCGTCTGGCCTTGATGTTATAGTACCCTGCCGGCCTGATCTCCCGGGCCAGTTCAGGGGCTGTAATAAAATGGAGGCTTTCAAAAGACATCAATCCCTTTTTCTTCAGATTTTCAATGGCTTTTTCTACGTTCTTCCAATTTGTATTCTGTGTAAGAACTGCGCCAATCATCACTTCCAGTTCCGTGTCTGCCGGCCACCAGTTTCGGGGGCCGTAGTGATCCAGCAAAAGATCGAACATCTCCATCAGTCTTTGACCGGTTGTTGAATAGCTTTTAAGATAATGCTTTTGAGTCATGCCACTGGATCACTTTTCGAATAAAATGCAGATAACTACTCAGGTTGTTAGGTTTCCCGCCGGAGGCGGGCAAACCTAACCTAAATCTGAGCGCCAAGAATGTGAAGTTATTTTTGCGCGAACCCTGAGTAACTAGCGCAGGTCTATTGTCTTGACAGGCGCTACAGGATACTCTAGATTTACTCCGCGTGTCAATCACGCCTCCAAATGTTTCAGTAAAAGAATTCATACGAGCAACGTGAATAACAGGACAGTGAAGAGATCAGGATTTTATGGCACCAGCCCGGATACTCAACAAGACTCGAAATTTAGGCATAATTGCCCATATTGATGCGGGAAAGACAACCGTGACGGAACGGGTTCTTTATTATACGGGACGCGTTCACAAAATGGGTGAGGTCCACAACGGTGAAGCCACCATGGACTGGATGCTGGAAGAAAAAGAAAGGGGCATCACAATCACCTCTGCGGTTACTTCCTGCGACTGGCGGGGGCACAGTATCAATATTATAGATACCCCCGGGCATGTGGACTTCACCATTGAAGTGGAGCGCTCACTTCGTGTGCTGGACGGCGCCATAGGCATCTTCTGTGCTGTCGGGGGGGTGGAACCACAATCTGAAACCGTCTGGCATCAGGCTGACAGGTATAAAGTACCTAAAATTGCCTTTATCAATAAACTGGATCGTATTGGGGCCGATTATTACAGGGCTGTGGAAATGATCAGGGATAGACTCGGCGCAGTCCCTCTTATCCTGCAGTTGCCCTGGGGGGTGGAGGACAGTTTTAAAGGGGTTATTGATCTTATCAAGATGAAGGCCATCATTTGGGAAGATGAGATGTTTGGCACTGAGTACTGGGAAGAGGACATCCCTGAGGATTTAATGGAAGAGGCTTCGCATTATCGGGATCTGCTTCTGGAAACATTGGCTGACAAGAACGATATGATAATGGAGAAGTATCTGTCTGAAGAGGAAATTGAAATCAGTGAATTGAAACAGGCCATACGAACAGCAACAAGCGAGCTTGAACTGGTGCCGATCTTTTGTGGTTCTGCATTACGAAACAAAGGCATTCAGCCCCTTCTGGATGGAATTGTAGATTATCTTCCTTCTCCGCTTGATATTCCTCCGATTGTGGGACTGCTCCCAGAGTCAGGGGAGGAAGAGTCGCGTCCGTCCGATGCCAAGGGGTCTTTTTCTGCCCTGGCCTTTAAGGTAATGATGGATCAGGGAAGAAAAATGACCTACATACGGGTTTATTCCGGTACAATCAAGGTTGGGGATACTGTCTATAATTCGGGCAAGGAAGTAAAAGAGAAGGTCGCCCGACTCCTGAAAATGCACTCTAACAAAAGAGAGCGCATTGAAACAGCTTCAGCTGGCGATATTGTTGCTGCCATGGGTCTGAAGCTGTCAACGACCGGGGATACCCTGTGCTCGGAAAACAGCCCAATCCTGCTCGAACCCATTCAATTTAGTGATCCTGTGATCAGTATGGCGATAGAGCCAAAGAGCGTCCAGAATCATGATAAGCTTTTGGATGTCCTGGGCAAATTGACGGACGAAGATCCCACATTTAAATTCAAGATCGACGAAGAAACAGGCCAGACGGTTATTTCGGGCATGGGCGAACTGCACCTGGAGATTCTGGTCAATCGGATCAAGAGGGAGTTCTCTGTTGACACCAACCAGGGCAAGCCCCAGGTTGTGTATCGTGAGACAGTGACAAAAACCATAGAACACAGGGAAGTGTTTGAAAGGGAAATCAGCGGACAGCAACATTTTGCCGGAGTCAAGATAGAGATATCACCTTTGCCGAGAGGAAAATCAAACCGTTTTGTCAACCAGTGTGACAGCCCTGAACTCACCCAAGAGTTCCTGGATGCGATCCGACAGGGGGTTTCTGAAGCCGAAACCAGTGGTGTCCTGATGGGCTATCCGGTGGTTGACCTGCAGACAATCCTCCTGGATGTTGAGATCAAGGAAACGTCTGATGTGATGGCATTTAAAGTGGCCTCAACAATGGCCTTTAAAAACGCCTGCCAGGAGGCTGAATCCATCCTTCTTGAACCGATCATGAGGACAGATATCCTGGTTCCGGAAGAATTTACGGGTGAAGTCATAAGCGATTTGAATGCCAGGCAGGGAAAGATCGAACAGCTTGACGCCAAAGGGACGATCCAGGTTGTTACAGCCAGTGTTCCTCTTTCAAGGATGTTCGGTTATTCCACATCCCTCAGGTCAGTATCCCAGGGCAGGGGTACTTTCTCCATGCAATTCAGCCACTACGATAAAACCTGATAACTTTGTCGGTCCGCTTTGATTTCTCAGTCGATTCCTTTCAAAAAGTGCAAACCAGGCCCAATGCCGGGCCCTCCGGACCCGGATTTTTTACTCAGGGTCCTGGAAATTCGGCGCCCGCTTTTCGAAATTGGCTTTCATCGCTTCAACCTGATTCGGGGAGCCGAGCAGGGATATTTGAAGTGCCTCTTCCAGCTTAAATGCATCCACGGGATTTCCATGCCAGGTTGTCTCAAGCAGGCGCTTTCCCGCAAGAATTGCATCCGGCGATTTTTGTGAAATCCCGTTTGCCATTTTGAGTGCCTCGGCGTGGGGGTCGTCACAGATGTGCGTAATCAGGCCCAGTTGTTGGGCTTCTTCTGCGCCGATAATCCTGCCTGTAAAAATCAATTCCTTTGCCACATCAATACGGACCAGGTCCCTAAGCGTCTGTGAAGCCGCCATGTCCGGTATAAGCCCCCACTTGACCTCCATTATTGAAAGACGCGTATCAGGGCCGGCCAGACGAATGTCGGCCCCCAGTGCGATCTGCATGCCGCCGCCGAAGGCGCTCCCGTGAAGCGCAGCGATTACCGGGATGGGCAATTGTTTCCATACATAGGCTGCATTTTGAAACGGGTTGGGATATGTTTTTCCATCTGTTTTTTCCGCGAGCACGTCTTTTCCATCCGATTTGACCTGAGTGAATGTTTCAAAATCCAGTCCGGCACAAAAGCCTTTTCCTTCCCCGGAAAGCACCACTGCACGTACAGATCGATTTGCTGCTACCGATTCACCTGCCGCCACAACAGCTTCAAACATCTCCGGGCTGAGAGCATTGTATTTGTCAGGCCGATTGAGCCTGATGTCAGCGACACCATTTTCGATTGAAATTGTGACCAGATCGGACATTTATTTTCCTTTCGTACTGAAGTTTGTCTATTGCTTATAATAATTCATATGGCACAAAGTCAACGAAATCTCATTTTTTTAGTTTTAAACCATGATTTCAAAATGTATATGGCTTGCATTTCGCGAATCGCTCAAGTACTATATCTGCCAAGAATATCTGATGTTTTAGAGCTCTGATAGAGTAAAAACTCAGTAGAGAAAGGAAAGATATGCGTGTCATTTCAAAAAAGAACGCCGCACAGACTGCGCTGGTTGGCTGTCTGCTGGTTTTGCTTTTTGTAATCCCTGCCTTTGCAGACGAGGCAGTTTTGAAAGATATTGAGGTCACCAATACGGATAGCTTCCTACTGCTTTATTTCAACGTGGCTGACTGCTTTACGGAAGATATGAAAAAGGCCATAGACAGCGGGATTAAGACTACTTTCAACTTTTTTGTCAGGGTGTATGAAACCAGGTCTTTCTGGTGGGATAAAAAAATTACGGCTATCAAAGTAAGCCATGATGTTCAGTATGACAGCCTCAAAAAGGTCTATATGGTGAGATTGTTTGAAAAGGGAGATAAGACGATCTTTGTTCAGGATTTCGATGAGGTCAAAACACTGATGTCCAGGATCAGGGGACTCAAAGTGGCAGAACTTGAAAACCTTAAAACGGGTAAAAGCTACCAGGTTCGAATGATGGCGGAACTTGACAAGATAAGACTCCCGCTCAAACTCCATAGTGTTTTTTTCTTCCTTTCCCTGTGGGATTTTGAGACCGATTGGTACACCGTGGATTTTATATATTGATAAACGGGAGAGGCAGTTTTAAAACATTTCCCGATAAATCGAGAATCAAGGTCAACCCCACGGCCCCGC
>JAFDJF010000032.1 GCA_019307645.1 Deltaproteobacteria bacterium | reverse complement strand
GACGTTGGATCTGAACCTGGATCCAAAACCTTCCTTCGCTGGCATCCTCACCGCGGCCGGTTACTTCCAGGAACCAGGCCAGATGGAGGTAGCGACCATCAATTATCTTGCTTTTACCACGGAAGGAAAAATGCTCGTCGTCACATTGCGACTACCACCCGAGCTGATGACCTTAGGGGAAGTGCCCTTCCATGGGGTCGAGACCTTCGGCGTGGTCATACTGGTAGAAAGCGTCGGCAACGAGAAAATGCTTGGCTTCATCGGAGGTGGCAGTATCGTTTTCACGAGCGTCGGCACCGACAATGGCGACGTCATAGAAGGCAGTTTTTCCGGTTTATTCGCCCCAAGGCCAGGAATAATTTTTTAAGCATTATCCCATCAGTGCTGTTTTTTCGGAACAGCTTAACCTACCTGCCTTGACTGGGTACGATGTTTCATATAAACTTTTTTCGGCTACAATTTGATTTGGGGAAGATTGATCTCAGCAGCCAAAAGATTAACCTGAGCGGGTTTGCAGAGGTGGCTGCTTAATATCCAAATAGCAGAGGAGTACAGACTAACATGCTTGACACAGTGACCTTACAGGCAATCTCGACAAACCCGACACTCATAACAATGATTTATACGGTATTTCTCGCCTTTGTGCTGTCAACCCTAATTGCGATTGTTTATGAAAAAACCTTCAGGGGATTGTCTTTTTCCAGAAATTTTATCCAGGCGATTGTTTTGAGTTCCATAGTTGCTGCTACCGTCATGCAGGCGATCGGTGACAGCCTGGCCCGCGGACTTGGCATGCTGGGTGCTCTGGCGATCATACGTTTCAGAACCAGCTTGAAGGACCCTCGGGACATCATCTTTATATTTGCCGGACTGACAGCAGGCATTGCTTGCGGCGTTCAGGGCTATACCATCGCAGTCGGCGGAACACTGGGTTTTTGTGCTGTGGCTATTCTCCTTTATTTTTCCCCATTCGGCCAAGCGAGCTATTTTGACGGCATGTTGCGGTTCAATATCGAAAACATCCCAGAAAGCCGGGGCAACCTTGAAAAGGTCCTTGAGGATCACTGCAAAGTGTTTGCCCTGATTACGCTTCGGGATATGGCACAGGGCAAACGCCTCGATTATGCCTACCACGTAAAGCTCAAAAGAGGCAAAAGCAAGGCTGGTTTTATCGAGGACCTTAAAGCGATCAGCACGATAAAGGGCGTGAGTTTACTGCTGCAGGAGACAACGGTGGAACTGTAATTCCATGATGAAAATTCGCGTTGTGGTTGGGGCTAAAAACGAGTCATAAATGAAACAAATTTCGTGGGGACCTACCTGCTAAAATACTGCAAGCCTTTTATTAACCCGGCAGTTAAATAGTCCTATTTTGTCATGCGGCACTTGATCCGGCCTCCAGTGTCTTTCTGGATTCCGGTTTTTGCCGGAATGACGGCTTTAGGACATTTAGTCGCCGGAGTGATGGTAAATCCTAATAGCTTGTAAGGAATAAGCATGAAGAGAAATGTGAAACTGCTTTACGTTGTGTGGGCCATTGCTGTTGTCCTGGTGATCATACTTACGCATAAATATAAATCTCGAGGGGAATTCACCGATTTTTATGGTATCGCAGAAACAAGAGAAATCGTCGTAAATTCTGAGAACCCAGTTGAGATAAAAAGAATCCTTGTTGTGGCTGGCCAGGAGGTTCAGAAGGAGCAGTTGATCGTTGAACTAGCCAGCCCTGAGTTGGCCAAAAACATCAATGAAATTTACCATGAGCTTGATGAACTCAAGGCCCGGGCAGAGCTCAACGCCGATGCTTTGCGCTCCCAGATCAATGAGTTGAAAGCTAAAAGAATCTCACGAGTCACCGAAATCAATTATCAGTTAAAACAGCTTCAAGCACAGTATGCCATCAACCGGGAACTCACCTCTGAGCTTCAAAGCCTGGAGCATGACTCCGGAAGAACTTCAAATGAACACGACGGAGGCAATCCGATCCAGATAGAAATGGAACGCCTGGAGAAGGCCCTTGAACTGGAAATCAATCCGCTTCAAATTCGGATCAATATGCTTGAGCGGAAATTGAACGCACCGGAAAATCCCCTTGAAATTCAAATTCAGCGGCTGGAACGGGAGTTGAACATGCTAATGGAAGAAAAAAACAAACTTTATATTTTTGCCCTGGTTACCGGCATAATCGGCTCTGTCCAGTGTAAGGCAGGGGAGCAGATATCACCTTTTGACAGTATCCTAACGCTTCACACCAAGTCGCCGTCTTATATTAAGTGCTTTATCCATGAATCTGGTTCCGCTAATGTATCTGTGGGCAGAAAGGTCACCGTTACTTCTTTGGCAGATCCGGCCTACAGCGTTATTGGCGAGGTCGTCGGAATTGGATCGAGGCTTGTTGAGTACCCCAGAAGGCTAAGTAGAATGCTTGCGGTCCAGACATACGGAAGGGAAGTTCGGGTTAAAATTCCGGAAGATAACAATCTACTGCTCGGCGAAAAGGTTCTGGTAAGCGTCTGTGATGATGTTAAACAGGGCTCATCCGGCTTTGCGGGCAGCCGCATTTCCGTATCCGAGACCCATGCCAGGGAAATTGTAACCTCGTCTGATAGTGGTAGCGATCGATGCATACGTGCCATCAGTGTCAGCCAATCCATGAAGGATATCAGTAATATTGAGCCCTCAGGGGCTCTCTACCTCAAAGACATAAAAAAATACCTCATCATCAGCGATACCACCCGAAACCACAGGCCTGTTCTATATCTCATGGATGAGCACGGAAACGTTGAAGACTGGATTCCAATTCGGGGCCTGAAAGAAATAGATGATATGGAAGCCATTGCCGAAGATGCCGAAGGGAATATCTATATCGCCTGCTCCCAGAGTCATGCCGGGAATGGAAAAATCACAGCCGCGCGTAAACTTTTGCTGCGCCTGAGAAGAGATAAGGTTTTTTTGTATCTGGACAAAAAAATTAATTTATATGATCTGTTGCTGGATGCTGCAGGCCGTAACAGAAATACCAGATGGGCACAGTTTATTGTTGGTGGCGGAAATGATGGGGAAATAAATATTGAGGGTATGTTCCATCGGGACGGAAGTCTTTATCTTGGTTTTAAAAGGCCTCTCAAGGATGACAAGGCCGTTGTCCTAGAAATTTCCGACATTGACATGGTATTTGACAAAGGGAGGCTGGATGCAAATAGCATAAAAATTTGGAAAGAGTTTGCTTTGACTGACAGTGCCTATGATGTCGCTACAGGCATTTCAGGCCTGTACCCACATAAAAAGAACCTGTATATACTCTCCTACGCCAATATAAATAAAACCGGCGCACGGCAGAAGGTGGGCAACCTTTGGGCATATGATGTGGCAAACGATACCCTTTCACATATAAAGCGTTTTGAGAGCTTGAAACCTGAAGGCATTGCTTATAATGTCGATACAGATGCGTTTTTAATTACCTTTGATCACGGGAGAAGACACCCATCACAAATAATGACATGGAGGCCCTAGATCCCAAGGGCGGATTAACACAATACGCGAAAAAGGAAACATGTTAGCACCAACCAAATTCGGTCAGCACAAGAATAACCATGAGGGACGATATATCCTTTTTGGCTCACGTTTTCCTTGTCTTCTCGTGAAGTTTTTGGCTTTTGCAGGCGTATTCTTTTGTATATGCAGCAGCGCCGAGGCTTCCGTGCTGTCAGTTGAATGCTTCCTGGCAACAGCATATCAAGACCAACTTCTAAAGCTAGCAAACGAAAGAGTGGATTTTCTGCAGTCAACATCTTCAAATACGCCATATTTTGACAGGGTAGAATTTAGGACTCAGACGGATGACTTCGAGCTTTCCAAGCAGAGGTATTCCGTACGCTTATATCCGAACGGGCTTGGGGAAACAGAAGCCGGCCGCAAGGTCTATGAGACAAGCCTGCGGCGAAGCAAAATACAGCGCGAATTCCAGTTACACCAGGGATTAAAGAAACGATACTTCCTCGTAATCGATTTGCTCCATTCACTGAAAATCCTAGAACTGAACAGGAAGGCGAAGGCCGTGTATAAAGACATGGAAATTGTTCTTGATAAAAGCAGAAACTGCCTTGATTTTGATATCAAGGATCTCATTGATGCCTCTGATGATCATACCGAGACCCAGCTTGAGGTAATTGAGATTGAATCGCGGGTGAAAAATATTGAGGACGCAATACGGTGGTGTGTGTCTGCAGAAGGTCCGGTTACGTTTTCTACAGAGAATATGGCTGATACCGACTTAATTAGGGATATCACTAAGCAGCTTGGCGACACCCTTGCCCCGGATAATGCGGCAGTAAATGATAGCAACCTGCGGGTGGAGCTGGCAAGAAACTGGCATGAACTGGAAGAGGCACAAAGTCGAAAACATATCAGGTTTCTAGAGCTTTCTTATGACAATGAGGAACGCCACGATGCAAGTAAAGCTTATTTTCTGGAGCTTGGTGTCACTCTGCCTTTTGTCGTCTCCAACCGCCTTGATGTCAACCGCAGAAAGCTGCAACTTCTAACTGAAGAGTCACGCGAAAAAGAGTTAAAAAGAACCCTGGAAGAGCGCCTGGCAACCAGTTCCGGGGATATTAAACGGTTGCTCGCCCAGTACGCGGTTCTGTCTGAAGTAAAACAACAGGCAGGCACGGAAACATTACTCAAATTATACATGCAGATTGAGGGCGTAAG
The DNA here is from genome assembly GCA_019307645.1 of Deltaproteobacteria bacterium. Next base: position 5,667 of record JAFDJF010000032.1, on the reverse strand, counting down.
CCCGCTCGTGCTGCTTGAGATGAAGGAAAGTGTCCTGAAAAGAGATATTGCGCTTGAAAGGATACGCTATGAAATATTTACAAACTATATTGATCTGCTCGATATTACAGGAAAATTGTCTGAAAAACCACTCCGAAATTATATTTCGGCCGATCTGGAGCGCATTACACCATGCGAAGGGGACGTCAGGAAGTAACGCCGCCAGTACTGGAGCGCTACGAGTCAAAATTTGTCATACCACAGCAGTTGATTGGGCCCATATCGGATTTTGCATCTGTGTACTGCAGTCTCGATAAATATTCGGAAAGCGCGAAAGACAACTTCTATCGGTCCAACAACCTGTATTTCGATACGCCCAATTTTCTGTTTCTTATGAGGAGAAAAAACGGAAATTGTGAAAACCGTTTCAACATGAGGATCCGCACTTATAGCGACCATTCTTCACTTCCCTGCTTTTTTGAGATTAAGCAGCGCAATGTTAACGTAATCAAGAAGTACAGGGCAGTTGTTCATGATGAAGACTGGCCCAGGATGTTTGAAGACCCGGGCTATGAGCTGGATAAGGAAAAGGGCTTTGAAACCGATTCCAACAAGAGCCTGTTTTTCAGAATGGCATATACATATAATGCGACGCCCAAGGTGCTCTCACAATATTTGCGAAAGGCCTATGTCTCTGACGTTGATGATTACGCGCGGATTACCTTTGATGTTGCCCTTCGATACCAGGCTGCCGAAGGGCTCAAACTTACCCCTGACGAAAAAAAAATGGTCCCGCTCGACAATGAAACCCTGTTTGATCCTGGTTGCAATGTCGTACTTGAGCTGAAATGTTACACCTCATATGTACCGCTATGGATGATTGATCTTGTCCGGTATTTTGATCTTCGAAGAACAAGCTTTTCCAAATATGTGACAGGTGTTGACAATGTTATCAGCAGATACATGTTCGACTCAGCAATCCGGCAGATGGCATAACCGAGAAGAAAGTCAAAACCACGTTCGGTTCTGCCGATTAAAGTCATATCCGGGTGCTGTTCCAGCAGTAGGCGAGATTTATAGATACCAAATCAATCCTTTCCTTTTGTTCAACCAATGTATACTGCTATGATCATTGAATCAGGATTTTTTCAAGTATTGTGATTGTAACCGCAACAAATTCGCCAACCAAAAAGTGAAGGTTACGGTATGTAAGCCGAAATATTGCCCAACTAACGATATCTGGTAGTGCGCCACGAGCGCACTTTAAATATAAAGTGTGCGTAACTGCACAGGAGATGAGGGTAAGCCCCTCGGAGCCGGCCTCAGATAAGGCCTACATCGTGGGTAGATGAATTTTAAAGGTGCTCCCCATTTCAGGAGAACTTTCAACCGATACTTTACCGCCATGGGCCTGTGCAATATGTTTTACAATCGACAGTCCCAGACCTGTTCCTCCCAGTTTTCTGCTTCTTGCCTTGTCTACACGATAGAACCTCTCAAACAGCCGGGTGATATGTTTTTTCTCGATGCCACACCCGTGGTCGCGGACACCAATGACGACCTCATGCTCAGACTGAGTAGCGGTTAGTAAAATATCGCTGCCTTCATCACTGTATTTAATGGCATTATCGAGCAGATTCACCAGGGCCTGCTCAAAGAGCCGGGGCTCCATTTTTACTGAGATATCGTCATGGCAGGAAATTTCGATGCCTATTTTTTTGGCATTCGCTTTGTCCCTGCAAAGCTGGACTGAATTTTCGAGAACATCAGCGACAATCGTTTCGCTTAGGTCAATATTTTTTTCACTGTTTTGTTCTATCCTAGACAGGTTCAGCAGGTCTTCAATGACGGCTTCGAGTCGTTTTGCATGTTTGTCTATAATTTCCAGAAACCGTTCTGTCTGCTCCGGAGTTTTGGTGGCGCCGTCCCGAAGGGTTTCCACAAAACCCTTGATGGCTGTAATCGGAGTTTTGATTTCATGAGAGACATTGGCTACAAAATCCCTTCTGATAGTTTCAAGTTTTCTGAGTTGAGTCACGTCATTTAACACGATAAGCGCGCCGATACTGTCTCCTGCTGCGTCATGGAGGGCCGTGCCATGGGCATTGACGACACGTTCGGTTCCGGAAAACAGCACAATATCCTTTTCAATTTGTTTTTTACCGGACAACACACTTCGAACGAATTTCTGTAGCTCAGTATTTCTTATTACTTCCTGGATGCTGCGACCTTGAATTTCCTTTGATTCACATTCAAAAAACCGGGATGCGGCGTGATTCATGCTGATGATGCATTCATCCGTATCTACGGCAAGTACACCTTCAACCATACTGGAAAATACTGCCTCGAGCTCATTCCTATGACGGGTGATGGTATTTATTCGTTCGTTCAACTCATTGGCCATCTGATTCATGGTTTCCGAAAGGCTTCCGATCTCTTCAGATTCATACACAGGCAATCTGTATTGAAAGTCGCCGCGGGTGAAACGCTCCGCGCCTTTTCTGATTTCTTCTATGGGTAAACTGATCCGTCTGCAGATGATCAGGCTGATAACCGCAGCAAAAATTGCAATAAACACGCCTCCGATCCAGATTTTTATTTGGATTCTTTTTATGGTTCCATCAATTGAAGTCATGGGCGAGGAACTCCGCAGTACGCCTATAATATCTGAGTGGCTTTTAATCGGTACCCCCACATACATCATGTTTTTGCGAAGGGTGAGACTGTATCTCGTGGAGAGTGACACCTCGCCTCTAATTGCCTGCATGACTTCGGGGCGGTCCATGTGATTGTCCATTTTCTCAGGGTCTTCTTCAGAATCGCCAACGACCTTTCCTGTGGGTAAGATTACTGTTACGCGAAATTCACTTCTTTCACTAATCTCTTTGCATAATCGGTCAATGGCTGTTTCGTTCAGGGGTGAAAAATGTTCTAATATTTGTTGTTCAAAAAGGCGTGCCAGAGATTTCAGATCGGACGCATTGTGTTCAAAAATGAATTGTTGCATTGTTTTTGATGCGAACCAGGTGGCGGCAATAAGAGATACGAGCGTGATTAAAAGATAAGAAGGGTAGAGCTGCCAGAGCAGCCTTTTCCTTTTCTGCATGGATTACTCCTTGAATCGATATCCGACGCTTCGAACTGTCTCTATGTATTTTCCGGAAGGACCAAGCTTTTTGCGCAATCCGACAATCTGGACATCCACAGAACGGTCGGTTACCGGATAATCATCTCCCCGAATGGCGTCAACGATCTGGAACCGTGTAAAGACCCACCCTGGTCTTCTTGCCAGAAACTCCAGTATGCCGAACTCCGTGAATGTCAGTTGCACCGGGTCTCCATCTACGAGGACTTCTCTGCGTCCGGGATGGATGGTAATATTGTGAATTTTTGTGGGTAAGGCGTCATCCGACTGCCCTTTTGTTTTTCTGCGAAGAACCGCTCGAACCCTGGCTATCAGGATTCTTGGGCTGAATGGCTTGGTGATATAGTCGTCGGCGCCCAATTCCAGTCCGATTACGATATCCGCCTCCTCACCTTTTGCGGTGAGCATCACGATCGGGATATCTTTGGTCGCTGGCTCACCTTTAAGGATTTTGGTGATTTCCAGGCCATCGATATCCGGGAGCATGAGATCCAGCACAATCAGATCCGGAAGGTGTGTATTGGCCAGTTTCAGGGCCTCATCGCCGGATGCGGCACAAAATACCTGATAGCCTTCTTTGGTCAGGTTGAATTGCACCAGCTCCAGGATGTCTTCTTCATCGTCCACTGCAAGGATTTGTTTTTTTGTCATATCTAAGGGATCCCTCCGATTTCCTGTGGCATTCTGGATGATGAAATATATCGTATTGTTAGTATGTTAGCATTTTATAAGAATTGTGTAAAGAATATGTTAAATGTAGTGACAACTTGCGCTAACCGGACAGACACCCCCTATCCCCGATTTTGACGTTTCCCTGACACCGTTGGGCTATCTCTTGACTTATATTTTGAGGCACGCTAAAAGGACGATAAAATGGGTTATGCAGGTTGAAAAAGTTGAATGAACTGCCAAAAATGGGAGGAGGTGGAACATCCGGCACAGCAGCTGGACCATACAAGGACCTTTACATCTATCTCTTAAAAGGGGTAGTAGAGGAACAGTATGAATCTCATTTTGGGACTTCTTTTATCGGGAACTGGGTTGAAGATGACAGTTCCTTTCTTTTTTTTGGAAGGCCTGCAGACAAAGAGGTGGGCCGACTGTTACGGACCCGACCTAAGCTTGAACTGATTGAGATCCATCAGTTTACCTATGAACAATGGCAGGGGGGAGGACTCAGGCCTCTTAGAGTGGGTGATTTTGTTGTTGTACCTCCCTGGGAGAAAAAAGGCGCCGGCGAGAATGGGATCCGAATTCTGCTGGATCCAGGGGTTGTATTTGGCAACGGTCTCCACCCGACAACAAGAGATTGTCTGAGAGCCCTGCTAATTGCCAAAAGGCAGCGTGCGTTCAAAAAAGTGTTGGATTTGGGCACAGGGACCGGTGTCCTGGCCCTTGCCGCCGCTTTTCTCGGTGCTGAAAGTGTCCTGGCTGTTGACATCAATCCGCTCTGTGTAAAAACCACGGCCAAAAATGTCGAAATGAACGGCCTGGGAGAGGTCATACGGGTGGTTGACGGTCCTGCAGAGGATTTTGTCGGTGAACCAGCGGACCTGGCGGTTGCCAATATCCACCATGAGGTCATCAAAAGGCTTCTTGCAAGCGGCGGTTTAGGGGATACTGAGAGATTCATTATATCAGGACTCATGAGAAGCCAGTTCCGTGATGTTAAGAACGAACTGGAAATGAGCCATTTCCGGATTCTCCGTGAATGGGACCATGATATGACCTGGTTTACTTTACTGGCTGAAAATGAGAGTTATTTGTGATGTATGATTTGTGACTGGCTCTCATGAGTACCTTAAATCACCCATCACAAATCACAAATAAATAAAAGGGGGTTATTTATGGAAGTTGAACAGTTGCAGGTCGGGTTTATGGCTGTTTATTGTTATATCGTCGCTTGTCCAAAGACAAAAGAGGCCCTGGTAATTGATCCGGCCGGAGACGAGGATAAGATAGTCCGCAGAATCAATGACAAAGGCTATCATTTGAAATATGTCGTTAATACCCACGGTCACGGGGATCACACCTGCGGTAATGCCAGAATCATGGAACTGACCGGTGCGAAGCTTATCATGCACAAACTGGATGACGAGTTATTCAATACAACTGAAGGGCACGCCATGTCCCGCCAATGGGGGTTTACACCGTCACCTCCGGTAGACATACAGGTTGAAGACGGGGATAAAATAGAGGTGGGTAATATCTCTCTCGAGGTTCTTCATACACCGGGGCACAGTCCCGGAGGCATGTGCCTCCTGGGAGAGGGCCACGTATTTACCGGAGACACCCTTTTTGTGGGGGGCATAGGGCGTACAGACCTGCCTGGTGCATCCATGCAGGAGTTTATGAAGTCGATCGAGGAAAGGCTGTTGACTCTGTCCGAGGATACGATTGTCTGGCCCGGTCATAACTATGGGTCCAGTCCGTCCTCTACCATTGGGAACGAAAAGAAGACAAATCCCTTTTTGAGTGGCGGGTTTATGTAAAATGCAAGGTTCGAGGTATAAGGTGTAAGGTATAAGGTAATGATTGTTGGG
>JAFDJF010000425.1 GCA_019307645.1 Deltaproteobacteria bacterium | reverse complement strand
CAACAAGTTTAGATGAAGACCTTTTAAAGGATATTAAAAAGCTCGCAATTGACCTTGGATGCACGGTCAACGATCTTCTGGAAGAGGGAATTGAATATCTTCTCAAAAAATACGGCAAAGCCAAAGACTAACCCCCGCCACAGCCTGAATATTGAAACCCTATTCCTCACATTGAGAGATGGGTTTATAAAACATACTATCAGCATCCTTTAATTTTGCCGGATTAACGTATTTGCCAAGTAGCTGTTGGTTCTGACTGCTTGGGAATTATAAAGGATTCCACATGAAAGCTGAACCATATCTAAAGAATTACGGTTTCCGCATTTCGTGATTTCAATATAAACCCCTTAAACTTTCAACTAATCAGTTTAATTCTATTAATGACAATTTTATTGATTTTTTCCGTAATATAATACGGCAGATATTCCGTCTAATCTAATGTTGAACGAAACCGCTGCGCGGTAGTTGCTTGATTTAATTGAGCAATCACTTGCTCTTTGACAATTAAAGTTGAACTTCTTGCTTGCAAGATAGGGTATACTTATCCATTTTCATCATTTTAATCTCCCATAAGAGGATCATTTCTGTGAAGATTTGGGAAACTAAATCTTATTTCGGAAAGGAGAATTATTATGGGAAAACTGAAAGACAAAATGAAAATGGACATGGAGCTTAAGAATTTCAGCGTCAGGACTGTAAAGACCTACCTTAGTTGCGTGGAAAAATTTGCTGCCCATTACGGCAAATCACCGGAGGATCTGGGGCAAGAGGATATCCGCAACTACCTCCATTACCTTCAAAAAGACAGAGAGCTTGCAACTTCATCCATCAACCAGGCCTATGGGGCGCTTAAGTTTCTATATGTGACCACTCTTGGGAGGAATTGGGATTCACTAAGCATCCCCAGGGGCAAGAACCCGAAGAAACTTCCAGTAGTGTTGTCACAAGGCGAGATTAACTCTATTTTCTCTGAGGTAAGGAATCTGAAACACCAGGCCATATTGATGACAATTTATTCGGGCGGACTCAGGCTTAATGAAGCCACCCACCTGAAGGTGTCGAATATAGACAGCAAGCGTATGATGATTCGCATTGACCGGGGTAAGGGAAACAAAGACCGGTATACGCTTCTTGGCGAGCGCACCTTGGAGATTCTGCGCATCTACTTTAAGGTCTACAAGCCCGAAGACTGGCTGTTTCCCTCCAGGAAAATCGATAAGCCGATCAGTGGTTCAAGTGTACAGAAAGTATTTAAGGCTGCGCTTGGCAAGACCGGCATCAAGAAGAATGCCTCGACTCACACGCTTCGTCACAGCTTTGCCACCCATCTTTTGGAGGCCGGAACAGACTTGCATCATATTCAGCGTCTTTTAGGTCATTCATCTCCGAATACAACATCTATATACCTTCACGTTACTCGCAAGGACCTAAAGCGCATCAAAAGCCCCATTGACCTTATAGAGGAGGAGCCTGATAAGCCAAAGAAGCCTAAGGAATAGGGTAGCCTCTCATGAAAAGGGCAGTAGAGGTTGCCGATATATTTCGGGCGTATGGGCCGTTGTACCGTAAGGATCACAACCTGCCCACAAGACACCGCCGAGCCATGCGGGCCATTGAGATTTGTCGGACAGCGGATCTTGGCGGGCACAAATATAAATGTGACACATGTGGAGACTTCAGTATATCGTATAATTCCTGCAGGAATCGGCACTGCCCCAAGTGTCAAAGCCTGGACAAGGAGCGGTGGCTGGAAGCCAGGAAAAAGGAAGTTCTTCCGACCCACTATTTTCATGTAGTCTTCACGATCCCTGAAAATTTACGTCCTGTTTGTTTGAGAAACCAGACGGTTGCTTACAATATACTATTTAAAGCTGTTTCGGAAACCCTTAAGAAGCTTTGCAAAGATCCAAAGCACATTGGGGCAGAGATCGGTTTTGTGGCGGTCTTGCATACCTGGTCTCAGACGTTAATGGATCATCCCCATATCCACTGCATCGTCCCAGGAGGCGGGTTATCTTTTGATGGTAAGAAGTGGGTTTCCAGCAAGCCTGATTTTTTCATTCATGTAAAAGTGCTTTCCCGGGTATTCAGTGGAAAGTTTCATGATTATTTAGAGCAGGCCTATGACTCAGGCGAGTTGAGGTTTGATGGTGACATTAGCCTGTTGAAAGAAAAGAATAAGTTCAAGGAACTTTTAAACAGCTTTTACCAACAAGACTGGCATGTTTACTGTAAGCCGCCGTTTAAAAGACCTGAAAAAGTCATTGAATACCTGGGTCGCTATACCCATCGGGTGGCCATATCCAATGACAGAATCATCAAGCTTGAAGACGATCGGGTAACCATAAAATACAGGGACTATGCTGATGGTGATAAAATCAAGGAGATGCCCCTGGCGACCACTGAATTTATCCGCCGCTTTCTTCTTCACATTTTGCCGGATCAGTTTTTCAAGATACGGTATTATGGAATACTAAGCGCCAGGACTCGAAAGACGAAACTCCTGAAATGCAAAGAGTTGCTTGGTGCCTCAATCGCGGAAACCGATGAACAGCGATTAAGCTGGCAAGAGCTTCTTGAACAGATAACAGGGATTGATCCTACAATGTGCCCTCTCTGTAAAAAGGGCAGACTTTTTCTGGTTGAAGTATTGGACCCGCTACCCGGAAGACCACCGCCATGACAAATGATGGATTAACTTTAAAGTCAGTTTTTTAAAATCCTTTTTATAAAGCGACGCTGGAGTGTGCCCTTTTTCCTGAGAGACCATTAATTTTATGACAAATTGCCTGTTCATAAATGTTAAAACAAGCCCTGAAACATGATAGACTTCAATCTCTACTGCAAAAAGATACTTTTAGACTAATTTGAAACCTAGGAGCCGCGTCATTAAATCACCATAGCGGAGAACGCGGCATCGTCCAACACTATTGTATCCGGAATGAAGCTGTACTAAGCCTGTTGAAATCACAATTTTTTTAGCTTCACTCCGTATACAATCTTTAAGGTTAGGGGTTGAACTATGCGAATTATTTTAATGTTAATAGCCAGTCTTGCGCTAAGTGGTTGTTGGGTCTACCTAAGCCCGACGACATACCGTTGTTTCGATGATTTAGACGCATTATATGAATACAGGGAAAAAAGTCCTGGAGGAACACCTGGAGCAACAAAAGAACAAGTTAGGCAAGAATATTTAAAATCAGGATCTCCTCTCATAATGAAAGATGATAATACTGAAACTATTTACTTCCTCTATGATCAATGCCCTATCTGGCGGTATCGCTTTAAGAACGACCATCTAATTGCCAAAGGATACCTTGTTCAAGAAATGGGTACTTGGAGCTATGTTGAAAAAGAATTTGAAAAAACGAGGCGAGGATTCATTGTAATTTATGACAATAATGGAAAAACCATAGGGATCAGACCCACTCGTAGAGAACCAGTATATGACAAAGACGGAAACCTTATTGGAGTGAAAACGACAGAGCTACCCAATGAGGACAGATATTTTGAAACTGATAGCGG
>JAFDJF010000424.1 GCA_019307645.1 Deltaproteobacteria bacterium | reverse complement strand
CCTGGTGATGTGCGAAAACGACCCCGATACGCTGTACGCATCAACATTTGAGATTCTTCGTCGCACCTGGATTCTGGATGCCGGTGGCCCGAATAGCGGTATCTTCAAATCCACTGACGGCGGTGACACCTGGACGGACCTCACAAAGAATAAGGGCCTGCCGGAAGGCGACTGGGGTCGTTTCGGTCTTGCACACTCGAAAACAATGCCCAACCGCATTAGCGCATTGATCGACTCTAAAGAGAATAACGGGCTGTATCTATCTGAAGACGGCGGCAAGACCTGGAAATTTCTGTCCAATCACAGCGGCATCATTCAGCGTCCGTTCTACTACCATCACTTGCATGCCAGCCCGCACAACGGGGATGAGCTATGGGTGTTGTCCAACAAGTTATGGCAGACCCTGGACGGTGGAGAAACCTGGACGCAACGTTCTGGCACCAAGGATGATTTTCATGATATGGCCTTCGATCCGAACGATCCGAATCGCATGATTATTACCCACGACGGTGGTGCCATGGTAACGCTCACTGGCGGTAAAACCTGGTCCGGCATGTTCACCCAGCCCAATCAGCAGATTTATCGTGTGAATGTCGACAATCAGTTTCCTTATAATGTGTATGGTAATGCTCAAGATTTGATTGGATGGAAGGTTCCCTCCGCATCGGTTTACGGTGGTATCTCCAATGCCGATGTGACAGTGATTGGTAGTGGGGAGTCCGGTGCATCTGTGCCCCATCCCAAAGATCCGAATATCATTTATCATCTCGCCCAAAGCAGCTTTGCTTACGGGGGAGGACCTATCATGCGTATCAACCTGAAGACAGGGGCGTGGGAGCACATCAATGTCTGGCCGACCTCCACTTTCGGTCGTGGTCAGAAGGATGCAAAATACCGTTTCAACTGGCATACACCGATCGTGATCGACCCCTTTGATCCGGAAACGCTTTATACCGCAGCAGAGTGTGTGTTCCGCAGTCGCGACCGAGGGCAGACCTGGGAAAAAATCAGTGAAGATCTGACCACGGACGACGAATCAAAGCAGCAACTGGGCGGTTCGCCCTCATCCGCCGAAAGCTCGGGGCAGGAAGCCTATTGCACCATTCATCGTATGGCCGCATCGCCCGTTAAAAAAGGCGTTCTCTGGACAGGTAGCGACGACGGACTCATTCATGTGTCAAAGAACGGTGGCAAAAGCTGGAAGAACGTCACGCCTCCAGACATGCTTGAGGTTTCGGATGTCTACGAGGTCGAAGCTTCTCCGCACGATGCCGGTACCGCCTATTTTGCGGTGAGCCGGTATCGCACGGACAATGACTTCAAACCTTATCTGTTCAAAACGAGCGACTATGGCAAGACGTGGACGAATCTGAGCGGAAACTTCCCTCAGGGCGAGATCACTCGTACCATCCGCGAAGATACCGTTCGCAAAGGACTTCTCTTTGTTGGAACCGAGAGTGGAATTTTCACCTCCTATGATGACGGGGCGTCCTGGAAGCGCATGAATCTTAATCTGCCGGCCGTGGCGGTTAACGATATCAAGGTAAAGGATGAGGATCTGGTTATTGCAACCCATGGTCGTAGTTTCTGGATCATGGACGATATTTCTCCAATGCGCGAGTGGGACGAGGGTATTAAAAAGAAAACAGCTCATTTGTTCAAACCCCGAAAACATACCCGACTCTCTACAAACTGGTGGTCGATTTATGGCGGAGGAGTGGGTGACGGGCAAAAAAACTACTTCGTTCAAAACGGACGGATTGGTCATACCTTCATCGAGCTGGGTGTCGTCAATGGCGAGCGCAGACGCAAGTTTCTCGATGCCGGTGATGCCCGCCCCTACGGTGCGATAATCTATTACATGCTTGGCGAAGATGCAAAAGACGCAAGTTTGAGCATTCTCGACAGCGAAGGGAATCTGATCAAGACCTACAAAGGCGATGCGCTTGGAACCGAAGTGGGCTTGAACCAGATGATCTGGGACATGAATTACCCTGACGTCATTGGCGTACCGGGCAAGCCTCCGGCCGGTGTTGTGGTCCAGGCCATGCCCGGAACCTATCAGGCCAAGCTGACGGTCAATGGCAAATCCCAAGTGCAGAGCTTTGAGCTGCGTATGAATCCAAACGAAACCTGGACCCAGGCCGATGCCCAGGCGCGGTTCGACCTATGGTGGCGGGTCCGCACGATCACCGAGAACGCCAATAAGGTGATAATCGGAGCTCTGAAGAAGGGCGAAGCCGCCGGAAAAGATTCCGAACTCGCCAAGCAGGCCCAGGCATTTTCCGGAAAGCTTTTGCCGGTCGGCAAGACGTTGTCAGAAATTGCCAACGAGCCGGCCAAGTTGCTACCGAAGCTGAGCTCGGTGAATTGGATGCTGGTCCAATGCGAAGGACGCCCTCCGCAGTCGGCCTACGATGTGGTCAACGCCCTTGAAAAGGAGATCGACGCGGAGATTGCTGCCTGGAATAAAATTGCGGCAAAAGCCAGGAAGAAATAGCTCCTTCTCGAAATGAATGGATGGCGGTACCCCGCATAGCGGGGTGCTCCTTGATTAAATGAGTCTTGCGGTATTGTTCACCCAGCCTTATTAATTATAAAGCGTGGATTGATGTTAAAGGTGACCCGACTAAGGATATCAAGCTCATCCTGAAAGATGATAACCTGATTTTCATCATGAAGGACGGAAAGGCGTATAAGAACCTGACGGTGCCGGCCACAGATCTCTCTTATCGCGGGAATTTGCGCCCTTCGGGATATTCTTTTGATCTACCACCTGCAAGTGGCCATTCCTGGTCGATGTAATCTGATAAATACACCGGGAGGGGTACTTCGGCGCCCCGCCGGATCTGCCTAAACAGCCTCAGTGAAGACAGCGCCGCCGGCCCCTATGACTGGGATGCATACATAGTAAGGGGGGATGGAAAGAAAAGATATGAAAACATCAATAATCATCTGCTTATCAGTTGTTTTTCTTAGCCTTACGCCAGCAACACAAGCGGCCGAAAACACCCCCGAGAGTAACGTCAGGCCCCGGCTTTCCACAAACGAGGTTGAGAATCAGATCACACTGGACCGTGAGGTTAATCCGCTCTATGAATCGCACCTGTTGTCTCCTATACGAAAATGGCGGGACGGCGTAGCAGAAAAGACCGGCTTCAATTGGAGCCTTGATTACAGCGCTGTCTTCATGGGCGTAAGCGACAGTCTCGGTGAAGACAATGCCAGTGGCGGTATGGTGCGTTTCTTCGGCTACTGGGATCTGGTGAACCGTGGTGAAGCAAACAAGGGAAGTTTGAACTGGAAAGTTGAGAACCGCCACAAATATGCGGATATCGCTCCCAGCGGCCTTGGCTTTGAAAGTGGGTATGTAGGGATATTCGAACCCCCTTTCAGTGATCAGCAGTCGCGTCTGACGAACCTGTACTGGAAGCAGTATTTTGCTGATGGAAAGGGGGCGGCCGTGGCAGGCTTTCTGGACGCAACCGATTTTGTCGATGTTTACCTGATGGCCAGCCCCTGGACCGGTTTCAACAA
>JAFDJF010000423.1 GCA_019307645.1 Deltaproteobacteria bacterium | reverse complement strand
TCAATGTTCGACGTTCATCTTTATTCCTTGTCCCTTCGCCCTCTGCTCTCTGCCCTCTGCCCCCCTACCTTCTCATCTTCTCACCTTCTGCCCTTCCCCCCTTCTGTCCTCAAGCCTCCCAGCATTTCTTTCAGTATATCTCCCCGTTTTCCATCATCTTGTTGATCTCATCCTGGGAATAACCCAGACCGGAAACAATCTCTTCCGTGTGCTCCCCCAGTCGGGCCGCCGGAATCTGAATCTGCCAAGGTGTGTCTGAAAACTTAATTGGAAACCCTATTTGTTTCATCTTCCCATGTCTTGGGTGATCCACCTCGATGACCATCTGCCGTTGTAACATATGGGGATCTGAAAATACTTCATCAATATCCTGTACTTTTCCCACGGGCACATCAGCCCTGGAAAGCTGATCAAACCACTCGTCCCGGGTCTTTGTCCGGAAGATTTGCTTTAGTTCGTCAAATACCTCGTCCTTCTCAGGGGAAAACCAGCGTGGGATGAGATCCTCACGGTCTATTGCGTGACACATGTTACTCCAGAAGTGCGGTTCGATGGGACACAGTGTGATATACTTGTCATCAGCAGTCTGATAGGCAGCATACCAGGGCTGGGTGCCGGTGAACAGCCCTTCTCCCCGTTTTGGGACAACACCGTTTATAAGATAATCCCCTATCTCAGGGATAATATTCAAAGTGGCAAGAACGCCGTCGGTCATGGAGATGTCCACATATTGACCCTGACCCGTTCGCTCCCGGGCACACACGGCAAGCACAGTGCCAAGAGCCGCCTGCAAGATTGCCGTTGTAAAGTCAGCCAGTGTATTCTGGGGAAACACCGGAGGGTCATCCTTGCTGTAACCCACGAGACCCAGGGCCCCGGCCATACCGGCATAATTGGCATCATGTCCGGACAAATCACGGTAAGGACTGTCCTGCCCGTAACCGGAAACAGCGCAATAGATGAGCCTCGGATTGATCTTTGCGAGCATCTCATATGCCAGGCCAAAGCGTTCCATCACCCCGGGCCGAAAGCTTTCGATGATTACATCGGCGCTTTCGGCCATCTTGAGAAACAGCCTCTTACCGGCCTCTGTTTTCAGGTTAATTCCCATGTTCTTTTTGTTGCGGATAGTATCAAGGGGCATTGTCGGGTCCATACCTTCTATGAATTCAACACCCTGACCGACACCACGGGTTGCGCCCCTGGGCGGCTGGCTGATTTTGATAACCTCAGCCCCCATGTCCCCCAATATCTGGGCGGCAAAGGAAGCCGGTCCTATCCCTGTAATGTCTAACACCTTTATACCACTCAGTGCTGATGCCATTTAACGCCTCCTGTTCTCAACACTGGACGATCTCATTTGTGTCGCTTTGAGATCCCTTCCAGAATTCGGCTCATGATCTCCGAAGTAAGCCCCTGCAGCCTGTTAAGGGCAGGCGTCGAATGCAACACAATGAGCTCATCCAGTTCATCATCGCTGAACACACCACTAATAACTTCGCATGCAACCTCTTCGACATCTTCAAGTTCCTGCTTGTACCCATCCTTTAGTTTTTTCAAACCATCCGCGAGTGGATCACCTTCACTTTCAGCCTTGGCAATGAAATAAGTAAGTGCATTTCCAATTACACTTGTATACTGTTCCTTGATGCCTGTTACATCCAGGAACCGCAGTGCCTTTTCTTTACTTGTCATTGCTTTCTCCTTTCTGGGCTAGGATTAAGTTAATACCATTGACTTAACGATTTTCAATGAGCTGTAGTACCCGGGTTTGTTACCATAAGGGGAATATTTTGAACCGCAGAATATCGAATAACGAATGTCGAATGTCGAAGTAAGGAACCGCTTCGCTTTATTTATATAATTGACGAAAACTCCTTCCTTCGTCATTCGGAGTTCATGTAATCGATATTCGTTATTCGGTTTCACTTATGGTTAACCATCCTGAACGATCACAAGATACATTTTGCCACAATATCACGATATGCGGCAAGACCGGAAGAGTTTTCAGGCAGATCTGTTATTGGTTTTCCGACCAGATCGTAGGACGCAATGTTTTCATCATAGGGGACCAAGCCAAAAAGCTCCAGGCCCAGGTCCTCTGCTGAGCGTGTCAGTAGTTCCTCGTTACCCATGACCCTGTTAAAGACCAATCCCAACCGCTTACATGTTGCCACATGGTCGACTTCAACCATCTTTTTGATGAGGCCTGCGGTTTCCATTCCTCTGGATGTGGGATCACTGACAATTATGAGCGTGTCCAGCTTGCGGACAATCTGCCGGTTTAATTGTTCGAGCCCGGCCTCGCCGTCAATGAGAATGGTGTCAAAGTTCTTTGAAAGGGTTTCTATGGTCCCTCGCAGAAGATTATTGACCGGACAAAAGCAACCCAGTGTTTCGGTGCGACCCATCGCCAGAATGGCAAATTCATCCAGTTCATTTAAAGCCTCAAAAACCATATAATCAACATCATACGCAAGCTGTGCTTTTTCTTCCTCCTTTCCTTTTTGTGCGGTCTTGATTATTTTTTCACGCACCTGGCCCATGGTTCTTTGGACACTTACTCCAAGAGCGCTGAGAAGGCCCATGGCCGGATCAGCATCGATCAACAGCAGGTTGCCGGCCTTGCCGCTTTCCGAAAGCACCCTGGCCATCATGGCAGTTGATGCGGTTTTCCCTGTTCCCCCTTTGCCACAAACGGCAACCATTTTTTTCCTGTCAGCATCTGATTCAGACATCAAGATTTCCCTCTTGCGGTTGATATTATTGATGGTCCCGTAAAAAATCGGAAACCACCATTTCTCGTCATTCCGGCGAAGGCCGGAATCCAGTTATATCAAATAGTTCCAGCTGGTCTGGACTCCGGTTTTCACCGGAGTGACGACTTTTTTCAAGACCATCATTATTGGTGTTTTAAGATCCTCCGACAGCATTTTTGCGCGAACCCTTAACGAGCCGGCAACCGAGTTGTGGATTTTCCTGAGCAATTCAGCGAGCTTCTGTCATCAGCGGATACTGTCCTGATTAGAAGTCCCCCGGATGCACGGGTTCCCTGAACCAGCGGGCGATATTAAACACAAACGCAAGTATCGAAAACTTCATACAGACCACGATGAGTGTTTTTGCATCCTTAAGGGTAAGGGTACATCTGATTTTCCACTTGACCGGTTCAGTGGTGCTCACATACAGAATAAGATGGTCCCCCTGGGGTTTGCAATCCTGAATCTCTGCAACTAACTCGGTGGCCCCGAGCCCGGTTGATCTCATTAACATTTTTCCTGCTCCTTTCCTATTGGGACATAGATTTAGAAATATATGCGTTAATTAATCAGGTTGTTAGGTTCAGGGTAAGGAAGGACTTTTTGTCAATCATATAAGATAAATATCGCGAAGCAATTCCATCCTTCGTCACTCGTCACTTGTGATTCGCTATTCGACTGTTCAATGTCTCTTTACATGGAAGTAACGTCTAATGGTGCAATTTAAAGAAATCGTTAAGTTTTTGACATTGCCCTTGAACCTAAGTAGTTACCGATATTTTTATTCCTGTAAGTCATGTTAATCCTGTCATATCTATTAGGCCTTTGACGGAGGCCAGCCGGGTACCAGCCCCTTTTTCCGACAGAAGCTCTGTGCGTAGATGGTTTTACCCAGCAGATCCCCGGCCTCTGCCTCAGTGGCAAGCCACCGGATAACAGCTGCGGGCACCTCCGGTGGGGCACTGCCGTAACGGTTTTCCAGGCCCTTGTCTCCTAACAACGCAAGCATGGCTTCACTGGTCACCACACCGGGCTCCAGGTTATAGGCGAAAATGCCCTTGATGCCAAGTTCTACGTTGAGAATGCCGGCCAGGCGATGAAACGCAGCTTTGCTCGCGCTGTATGAAAAGCCCCAGGTGCCCTCCCAGACCGGCGCCGGAGGGTCAATCAACGCAGCGCCTGAGGTCAAGTTGATTATAATACCGCCGCCACGTTCGATCATGTGTAAGGCGATTTTTTTTGTCAGGTAAAAAGGTGCCAGCACATTCCCGCGAAATACCCGTTCCAGATCCTCTACCTGCTGTTGTTCAAACGGCTCGTTCAGCCCCTTGCCCTGGAATGTGGCATTGTTGATCAGCACATCAATGTGACCCCATTCAGCAATGGCTTTCTCCACAGCGGTATCGATGGATGCCATATCCAACAGATCCATACGCAGTGAGAGCGCATTGCCGCCACAGCCGCGAATCGCCTCAGCTGTGATCTCGAGACTGCCGGGCAGAGGTTTTCCATCTGAAGTCGGCACACGGTGCTCATGTTTCTCTCCCTCTTTCAGGGTACGCGCAGTGATGATCACATCAAAACCTGCATCTGCCATTGCCTTTGCAGTTGCCTTTCCAATGCCGCGGCTGGCACCGGTGATAAAGGCGATTTTTTTCTCCAATTCTTGCTCCACATCGGGAACCAGTGATCAGTCAATGCCGTGAAATTAAGGAGTGAACAATTTATT
>JAFDJF010000031.1 GCA_019307645.1 Deltaproteobacteria bacterium | reverse complement strand
TACGCCCGGCCTGGGATTCTGTTTGACGGCGAGACCTGTTCCTTCCAGACGCATTTTCAGGCCAAGGGATCTTCCTTCCTTAAGCACTTCTCTCATCCCCAGACCTCTGAAATCCGGTACGGTTCCATCCTTTACTTTTCTAATCGCAACCTGCTTTGAAGCCGGTAAACAGGTCTTCACCATATGTTTCGGGGCAGTTATCTTTTGCTCGGCCAGCCTTATCCGGGGATTGACTCGGAGGTAGTTGAGGGACCATCGCCCGATATCTCTAAAGACAGGTCCAGCCACCAGTCCCCCGTAATGGACGCCTTTTGGTTCATCTATCGTGACCAGAATGACCAGTTTCGGTTTGTCGACAGGCACAAAACCCACAAACGTCGCCACATACTTTGTCCAGGAATACCTTTTGGTCTTGGGATCCACTTTTTGGGAAGTGCCGGTTTTGCCGGCTACTCTGAAACCGGCAATAGATGCCTGCGCGCCCGTCCCTTCGTCGCTCAGGACACCTTCAAGTATCCAGGAAACTTTTCCTGCCGTTCTCTTTGAAATTACCCTTCGAATCATCTGCGGGCGGGTCTTTTCAACCGTACGGCCCGATTCGTCGACGATCGCTTTAACCACATATGGACGCATCAGTTTGCCGCCGTTTGCAATGGCCGCCATGGCCATGACGAGCTGTAACGATGTGCTGGCCATGCCCTGGCCAAAGAATAGCGTTGCCTGGTCGATCGGCCTGGCCTTTTCGATCGGCCGGATAAAGCCTTTTCTTTCGCCCAGGAAATCACTTCCTATCCTGCTACCGAACCCGAACTTCCGCAAGTAATCACAAGATGTCTCATATCCGAGCCGTTGTCCCATTTTCACGCCGCCGATATTACTTGAATACATGATGATATCCGATACACTCATGACCCCGTGTTCTTTGGTGTCGTGAATAACATTATTGCCGATCTTGTATTTTCCTTGTTCACAGTCAATTCTGGTGCCGGCTGTCAGGACACGTTCTTCCAGACATGCCGCCAAAAGAAATGCCTTTATGGTGGACCCGGGCTCAAAACAATCGGTGAGGGATCGATTCCGCCACTGACTTGGCTTGTATTTGGAAAAAATATTCGGATTGAATTCAGGAACCACTACCATGGCCAGGATTTCTCCTGTCTCAGGATTTACAATAAGGCAGTTCCCTCCTTTGGCTCTCGATTTTTTTACGGCTGATCTAAGTGCCGCTTGTGCTTTACTCTGGATGTCTTTGTCGATCGTGAGGATGAGATCGTGCATCCCATGACCGGAATGAATCGAATCGCTGACTGAGAATGGTCGGCCCAGGGCGTCGCGCATCTGAATGAGACTGGTCTGTGGACCTCTCAAAAAGGAATCAAATTTCTTTTCAAGACCTTCGAGCCCCTGATTGTCAGTGCCGACAAAACCGATCAGGTGTGCACCACTTTCTTTTCCGGGATAATAACGCCTGGTTTCGCTGGTTACGCCCACTCCCTTCAGTTTCGCGGCTTTAACCCTCTTTGCCCGATCTGGAGGAATCCGTCGCTCTATCCATACAAAGGGCCGTTCAGACTTTAACAGACGCAGAATTTTGTTCTGTCTCTGTTTTAAAATACGGGCCAGTTGTCTGGCAGTTTTTACCTTATCCTTTACCTGTTTCGGATGTGCGTATATAGATCCTGTTGCGACACTCAGGGCCAGTTCACGACCTCTGCGGTCATATATGGTACCGCGTTGTGAAGGTAATTTTGTGGTTCCAACATAGCCGTTGCGTGCAATGGAATTCAGGCGGTCTTTTTTCAGGATCTGAAGTTGGTACGCCCTGGCCAAAACGATCCCAAGGCATATCAGAAAAAATAAGGCCACGACGTAGATACGGAATCGTATTCGCTTTTTTTCTCCAACCTTCATCGCAAAACAATGATTTGCTCAGGGGATGGTTGTTTCAGACCCAGTTTGTTCGCCAGCGATTCCAGGTTCTGAGGCGATTTCAAAATGGCCAGTTCCAGCCTTAACTTCCTGTTTGTTTCCATCAACTTCATTTCTTCGTTCTTCAATTGGCTGATATCGTAACCGTTCTGCGTTACCTCAAAGCTGGACCACACATGACTAATGCCGCTACCCATAAGCAAAAGCAGCATAACGCCAACCAGGAGGATTTGTTTTCCGGTCATATGAATCCTTTGTTTTTTGGCCCGACGGTTTTTGACCCGAACGCCTGACCTTGTGTTTCTTGCCCCCTTCATCTTTGATATTCTCTCCGGTCGTGTCATGGCTAAATCCTTTCCGCAGCTCTTAAGACAGCACTGCGTGCCCTGGGGTTTTTTTCAAATTCCTCTGGACTCGGTTTTATCCCTTTTTTGAAAAGACGTCTGAAAAGTGGTGTTTTTCCGCAAACGCATTGTGGAAAATCTGGTGGACACGTACAGTCTTTTTCCCAATGACTCATGGCCTGTTTTACACGCCTGTCTTCAAGCGAATGATAGGATAAGACAACCAGTCTCCCCCCCTTCGCCATTAAAGATGGAATCTTGCTTAAGAATGAGTCTATGTTTTGTAGCTCCCCGTTGACTGCGATTCTGAGGGCCTGAAATGTTCGTGTAGCAGGGTGTTTGGCTCTGATACGATGCGATTTAGGCAATGTCAATTTGATCACACCTGCCAGCTGGAAGGATGTTTCAATCGGCTTTTTTTCGCGTGCGCGGACAATGGCCCTTGCAATTAGTCTAGCCTTTTTTTCTTCACCATAATCTCTCAATATCCTTTCAAGATCTTGTGGGGACAGGTTATTGACAAGTCGATAAGCCGTAGTCTCATCATCGGGATCCATTCTCATGTCAAGAGGTTCATCCCTGTTAAAGCTGAAGCCCCTGCCGGAATTCTCGAGCTGGTAGGAAGACATCCCCAGGTCTAATAATGCACCATCGAGCGCCTCAACTCCCAGATCCCTGAGAATCTTATCCAGGTCAGTATAGTTTGATTTGATCACGCTGACCCTGTTTCCCAGAAAGTCCAGCCTTTTTTTCGATAAACTGACAGCGCCCGGATCCCTGTCCAGGCAGATCAAATGGCCTTTTCCGGCCAGGCTTTTTCCGATGGCCAGACTGTGCCCGGCCGAGCCTACAGTACAGTCTGCATATACGCCGTCCGGAATATGGCAGAGGTGCTTAACAACCTCATGAAGAAGAACTGGCCGGTGAGGATATTCCAAGCCTCAAATACCTAATTCTGTAAGGGAATCGCTGACCTCTGAGAAACTTTCTCTGGACCGCTGAAATTCCTCTTCCCACTTATCCTTTTCCCAGATTTCGAATTTAATCAGTTCTCCGACGAGCACGACCTCCTTTTTCAGTCCTGCAATCTCTCTCAAATCTGGAGGGAGAGTGATTCTCCCGTTTTTCAGATGACATTCAACCGCCCCTGAGATAAAATATCTGAGATAGTTGTTGGCGGCGCGATCAAACTGGGGAAGCGTGGCCGCCTTTTCTTCAATCACCCTCCATTTATCCCTTGGATATGCCCATAGACAAGTATTCAGCCCGGTGTCATGATTGGTGACGACCAGACAGTCTTCACCATTCGCTTCCAGAGACTCTTTGAATCTGGCAGGGATAGCAAGACGGCCCTTGCTGTCAAGGTTGTGTTTTGATCGCCCTCTAAACATGAATTATCTTCCGAAGAATGACACTTTATGACACTATTTACCACTTCGTGACACTATCTGGTCAAATAATGCTTTTGTCAAGAAAAAAAACTGAAAAATGAAGTGGTTGTCTAAATTATTTTCTCAGAATCTCAATCGATATATTGTGCATTTCGCCATGGAGCGATACCATATATCGACAGAATTTTATGGTTTTGCGAAAGCCTTGAAGCATGGTTTTTCGGATGAGGCGGAATATTAATAGAATAATAGAATAAAATCAGGAAGTTAAAAATATTTTGGACACATTTCAAGGTCAGGGCGACAAAATGTCAGGTTTCGTGGCGGTGAGAAATAAATATTTGATGAAGAATCATGAAAAGCGGGTAGGCGGGCCTGCACAACAGCCTTTTTATTCCTAAAGTGATCGGTTCAAGGTTCAGGGTTCAAGGTTCAAAGGTTATCACCACTTGACAGCAAACAAATTATTCCATAATTCGTCGATTGGCTTCTTTCACCCATTGGGTGAAACATACTTTTGTGGCGTCAATTGAGGCATTACCCTTTTGATATGAAGTCGTTAGAGCTTTTCAACCTGGAACCGTGAACCTGAGTAGTTACGTTTAGACAATATAAAACGGGCTGCTCCCAAGTGCGATATCACACCTGAGAACAGCCCGTTTTATATTAGATAAACTGTTACACTGAGTGGTTATCTTTTGAGAACCTGCCCTTCTTCCACATTCCGGCATATTTATAGCCATCCGGATAGGTCAATATCCCTTGCCCATGAAATTTGCCATCCCTCCACTGACCCACGTATTTGTAACCCTCAGAAAAAATCATGGTTCCGTGTCCGTGGTATTTTCCATTTTTTCTCTCTCCCTTATATTTATAACCCAATGGAGAGGTAAAAAGTCCTTCCCGGTGAAACCTTCCATTTCTGAATTCACCCACATACTTTCGTCCTGTAGGATAGGTCAAAATTCCATGCCCGTGACCTTTTCCATTCTTAAACTGGCCCACATATCTTTTTCCGTCAGGAAAGGTCAAAGCGCCGTGGCCGTGGCCTTTCCCTCTCTTGAAATGGCCCACATATTTGGCGCCGTCAGAAACGATCAACGTCCCCTTTCCATGAAACTTCCCATTCTTGAATTGGCCTTCGTATCCTCCGCCGTCCGGAAAAGAGAGGGTTCCATGGCCGTTTACACAACCAGATTTTCCGGAGTTTCTTTTGAGATGGTCTTTTTTTGCGGGTTCACTAAGCGAGGTTAGTCTGTTGGCCTTCTCAGGCGAAGCGATGTGGTTTCTTTCACTCTTGAACATCATGGCAGGCATGACTGCAAGACTTTGAAGCAGCCTGCGCAACGGAAAATCCATTTCAGATTCTGCCACTTCCTAATTTCCTCCAGTCGTATTGAAAAAGCAATGGATTATTGAGTATCACATTCTGCGTGGAAATGTCAACTGACAATTATTTCAACATGTTGCGATTCGAATGCTGCCAAAATACTGCAAATTTTTGACAGGGTTAACCCCAATGGAATAAAAGTCACAAGCAGATTCCATAGGGCAGGATTTACAGGATAATATTCTACATCTTGCCGATCGCTTTATTTAATCATTCAGTATTAAAAGACCTGATATCATGGATTATGCAATATTCTTGCCAAAGGGCATTAATGCCTTTACTGTTTTCATATCTAATTTGCCTTGACACATATGTATGAATGATACATTTTGAAAAACTGTTACTGGATGGTAATTAACGAACAGGAGGTTTTCTATGCAGCTCAAAGTCAAGCCGGTGTTAATCGTCGGAGATACGTGGCACGTCTTTCCACAGCCGGACTGCCAGCTACATGTGACCACCGACATCGAGACCTCCAGGTCAGAAGTTGAAACCCTTTTCGGTCAACTCGGAGAAAAGGTGGGGGGCAATGCTGTATTCCTCGAACCTGCCTTAATTGATAATGAACAGGATCTCGTGAAGTTGAAAAAGGATATACTTGAAGCGGATGCATTCCTTGTCTATCTCTCTGGGGGCATGGCCAATGAATCTTTTCAAAAACTCTGGGAGCTGGAGATCCCCATAATCGCTTTCAGCGGGGATTGCACACCCATGATGGGGTTGTATGCGCTTCCTGTTGAGGAGCGGGAGTTCCACCCCAATGTAACCTTTGCGCTAGATTACAGGGAGATTGAGGATCAGCTTCGGCTCGTGGGAGTTATCAAGAGACTGAGAAACACAAAGATGGTCCTGCTGGGGACACATCAGCGCGAGGCCTATTTCTGGCAGCACATTCCGGATCCCGTAATAGCCAGGCGGAAACTGGGAGTAGAATTCATACCGGTTTCCTGTACGGAATTCCTGGCAGAAGCAGCTCGGGTTGAGCCGGCAGAAGCAGAGACCATTGCTGAGGAATGGACGAGTAAGGCGAAGGAAATGGTGGAGCCATCCCCAGCTGAGGTCGAAGAGGCGGCAAAGTTATATGTGGCTATGTACAATATCCTGAAAGAGAAGACTGCTCAGGCCATATCGGTTGGTTGCCTCGAGTTGATGTATGCCTATGGCAAGGCGCCGCTCTGCTTTCCATTGGCCATACTTCGGGACAAGGGATTCCCCGCGGGTTGTGAAGCAGATGCCAGTGCAACGCTGACAATGATCCTTATGGAATACCTGGCGGACAGGCCGGCCTATATGGGGAATTTTGTCCAGGCAGACCCGGACAAAAACATTGTGATGATTTCCCATGGATGCTCGCCGTCGAAGATGTCAGGGCGCGATCAGCCTGCAAAGCCATATACGCTGGTGCATTCCCATTCTTATCCTCCGTTTACCCGGGTCCTTGAGGGAGGCGCGGGCTTGACCTCCTACGTTGCATACGACAAGGGTCAAGAAGTTACGATCGCTCGGATCGGAGCAAATTTGGATCGAATGGTCGCCACGAGAGGTAAAATCGTTGACTGCTGGGACTCCATATGCGATCGCACGACCATTAGTATTCAGGTAAATGATGCGAGACGGTTTTTCCACAACGCGACAGGGAATCACCAGGTGGTCGTATATGGTGATTACCTGGCGGATCTCAGGGAGCTGTGCAGGCTCCTGGATATCAAACTTGTCGAGGCTTAGGGCTCGCGCAAAAATAACTTCACATTTTGGCATCTCATCTTCAAGTCATCTTTGGCAGATTTTGAAGAGCAAAACCTTGAAATAGTCCACTATTACTGCGTCTTTTGCTCTTAAATATCTACCAAACCTAAATCTGAGCGCCAAAAATGTAAATTTATTTTTGTGCGAACCCTTAGTCCAAGTCCGGAAGAACAGGACCCTAAGATTTCACAGGAGGAAAACAAGTGCTGGAGAGCTTTTACGGCAAGGGCCCGAAAGTATCTGATTCGGCCTTTGTGCACCCATCCGCGTGGGTTCGCGGCGATGTGGAGATTGGCGATTACTCGATTATCTGGCCTGGCGCCAGTATTACAGGTGATTGGGGCGCCATCAGGATTGGGAGGTGTACAATCGTTGAGGACAACAGTGTTATACACGTGGCGACCAATGAAGACTGGGAACGAAACGTGAGAGGCCTCTTCGAAATTGGTGACAACGTTACCATCGGCCATGGCGCTGTACTGCATGGAAGAAGAATCGGCAACAGGGTATTGATCGGTATGAACGCTACGATTTTGCAAAAAGTTGAAATTGGCGATGAATGCGTTATCGCTGCGGGTTCGGTATTGACAGAAGGGATGAACGTTCCCAGTCGGTCTTTTGTTGCCGGGGTGCCGGCAAAGATTAAAGGTGATCTTAGACCGAGTCACTCCCATTGGATAGGGGAAGGATACGAAGCAAACGACACGTTCTATGTGGAGTATATACGGAAACTGAAGGAGGCGGTCGTTCTGGGGTAGTGGGAAGTCCAAAAGGTTTGTCATGAATCTAAATAATGTTCATATGAAAGAGAAAGTCTGCATGGTGACCGGCGCAACTTCCGGGATTGGCCTGGCCACTGCTCGTGGCCTGGCACGGCAGGGGGCAACAATTGTTGCTGTGGGACGCAATCCGGAAAAAGGATCTGACATTGTGTCTCGCATTCGGAAGGCAACCGGCAATCCTTCAGTTGACTTCATGCAGGCCGACCTGTCTGACCAGGCTCAGATACGTTACCTTGCTGAAGAGTTCAAAAATCGTTATTCACGACTGGATGTGCTGGTTAACAATGCAGGTGCCATCTTTCTGAAGCGGGAATTGAGCCTGGATGGCATTGAGATGACATTTGCGGTCAACCACCTCAGTATTTTTCTTCTGACCAATTTGCTGCTTGAAACGCTCAAAGCCAGTGCGCCTGCCCGCATTGTAAACGTCTCGTCGAATATGCAGAAAAATGCCCGGATCAGCTTTGAAGATCTGGAAGGGGCCCGCAAATATGGTAGCTTTCAAGCTTACGGGCAGTCGAAGCTATGTGTATTGTTCTTTACCTACGAATTAGCGCGAAGGCTTGATGGCACGCAGGTCACGGTGAATGCCTTACATCCTGGGGTAGTGGGGACAAATATCGGCGGGAACAATGGATGGATCGGCCGGCTATTTGTTCCGCTGTACAAGCTCTTCGCCAAAAGTCCGTCCAAAGGTGCGGAGACAAGTATATACGTCGCGTCCGCGCCTGATTTGGAGGGAGTAACCGGAAAATACTTTATAGACAAAAAGCCCGTGGCTTCATCGCCAATTTCTTATGACGAAGCAGCAGTTCAACGTCTGTGGCGTATCAGTGAAGGCATGACAAGACTATCTCCTGACGTCAATGGCCTTTGACTTCCTGAGTTGTTGGCATGGCCACAGTGTTCAGGGACGATCCTCCATCATTCCCGACTATCCCTTCTGATTCAGGAAAAGACGCCCGGAAGCTTACAAAAAAATAAACAACCACGCCCAGAGGACTATGGAAACGACATCCAGGTGAAAAAACTGATATTTACTTCAAAATCAGGTAGTTAAAGAATATATTTTGGTTGATACTATACCATTTCATCTCATGCAAAATGATTTAATCACTATCGAAACTATTCGTCAATGATAAGATAAGTATCGCAATAAAATCATAAAAATCAAATAGATAAAGTTATTTTGGTTATTTGAGCAAAACCCAGAAACAGAAATTGAGGACTATCATGTAAAGAAAAAGGTTGCAGAATGGGCCGCTTTATGGTATGGTATAATTTAATTGCGTATCATAAACAATATACTATACCAAAATCACAAAGGACCCTATGAGACCTATAAAATACAAGCAAAAGGATATAGTTGATTTGTTTTATAAGGAAAAGGTCCTCACCAAGGGGCAGTTATTTGAAATGTACGGCTTTTCCAATATGACAGCATGGCGGATACTCAGTGAGCATGGATATATCAGTAGCTATAATTTCAATGCAAAATATTACACGCTAATCGACATACCGGTTTTCGATAAAAATGGCCTATGGTCATATGGCAAAGTTCGTTTCAGTAAATATGGCTCATTAACCAATACGGTGATAGAGTTGATTTTTAACAGCCGATCAGGATTAGAAAAGAATGACCTACAGAAGCTTATAGGAGTAAATCCTATACCGATACTTTCTAAGCTTTATCACAAAGGGAAGCTCCACAGAGAAAAATTAGATGGTCTATTTGTTTATTTGCAAACCGATGAAGATGGCCAGCGAACTCAACTAAGCAATCGCCAGGCGGATACAATAAAATCGCCCCAAGAGCGGTTACCGGAACCGGAACGGATTATAGCGGTTTTAGTAGAACTGATACAACGAGTTAAGTTGCAACCCCAACAACTCGCACGGCGTCTTGGACGGAAGGGTATACAAATTACCCTTGCCGAGATCCGGGCGATACTCGAGCATTACCAACTTACAAAAAAAAACCGATAGAAGTCTTAAGACTTAGATCTGACTTAATCAGTGAAGTCCATCCTCCACTGCCTGAATATTGTTGCTTGCCGGACTATTATATATTGGATGTAACGACAAACCGTAAATCTTGTGATCAATGTGATAATATGAAATTACGAAGCCAAAGAATTGTAAACCGCTATCCAGTTGGAACGTTACTGGGTCGCCCTTTTTTAAGGCATCATATCAAGAAGTGTCCTGCTTGCAGACGAGAATATCCTTATGAAAAGATAAACGCCCTTGTCCCGCGTCACGGGAACTATGCTTATGACATAATTATTGAAGTTGGTCTTAAACGCTTTCAACATCACCGTCAAAATGAGGAAATTCGACAGGATATTCATAGCCGTTATGGTTTAGCTCTTCCTGAAAGCAGCATAAGCGATCTT
>JAFDJF010000422.1 GCA_019307645.1 Deltaproteobacteria bacterium | reverse complement strand
TAAATTATGATCCAGATATATCGCCTTTTTAGAAATTTCGGTCCAAGAGTTGCCTTAAACAACTTGAACGTCAGAGTTCGTAAAGGGGAATTTGTCTTTGTGACAGGACCGAGCGGGGCAGGGAAAACCACTCTGCTCAGGCTGATTTTTGGTGCTGAAAAACCGACCAGCGGTCAAATTTTGATCAATGGAATCAACCTGAGTCGCATCAGCCGATCCAAACTCGATTTGCTGCGCCGGAATATCGGTTTTGTTTTTCAGGACTTTAAACTGTTGCCCAAGAGAACTGTCTTCGAGAATGTGGCCCTTGCATTAGAGGTGACCGGTGAACCGCCTTCGTTTATTCGAAAGAAGACTCACCAGACTCTGAGACTGGTGGGATTGGCTGAAAAAGAAAAGGCCTTCCCCCTCCAGATATCGGGGGGTGAACAGCAAAGGGTGGCCATTGCCAGGGCCATTGTAAGGGACCCTCTTATACTTCTTGCCGATGAACCGACAGGCAATCTGGATCCGGAGCTTACAAAAGACATAATGGTCCTTTTCAGAAGCATACACATGAGAGGGACTACCGTGATTGTTGCCACACACAGTCGAGAGTTATTGGAAGACACCGCACAAAGGACGATTTTTTTGAACCGCGGAAGGATTGTTGGAGAAAAATGAAATTAAGGCTGTGGCTGTATTTTCTCAAACAGGCATTTATGAATATGATGAGCAACAGGGTTGTTCATATCATCGGCATGGGGACAATGGTTGTTTCGCTGCTGATCTTTGGTACATTTCTGCTTCTTTTCGTGAACCTCAATGCCTGGATTCATGGATGGGGGCATTCCCTGTCCATGTCTGTTTATCTACAGGATGGAATTGATAAGACAACGCGAGACAGGATAGCGTCCTCAATCAGGGATTTCCCGTCTGCAGAAATTGAGCGCTATATTTCAAAAGAGGATGCCTTGAAGGATTTGAGAAAGGCCCTTGGTTCTGAAGCGGGACTTCTTGAGGGACTGTCACGAAACCCCCTTCCAGCCTCTTTTGAGGTCGTTTTTACGGACGTCGAGTCTCCGGAAACAGGGCCACGGAGGATAAAGAAAGTCATTGAACAAATAGACGGCGTGGATGAGGTGAAGTACAGTGAAGAGTGGTTGAAACGGTTCGAAGGTCTGATGGACGTGGTCAGGCTTGCTGGTTTTATCATTGGCGGCCTTCTTTCTATCGGTGTCCTTTTCATAGTGACGAATACCATAAAATTGACCATTTACTTGCGTAAACATGAAATCGAAATCCAGAAGCTGGTTGGGGCTACAGACTGGTTTGTAAAGGCCCCTTTCATGTTGGAGGGATTTATCCAGGGGCTCTTCAGCGGAGTTTTTTCACTTTTGATGCTCTATTCCGGTTATCTTTTCCTTTCTGCAAAAAAGGTGCACCTTCTGGGTCTGACAGTGCTGGATTTTATCTTTCTGCCTGCTGAATACGTAATTTCAATATTTTTAATAAGCGTGACCCTGGGACTGGCAGGCAGCTTTATTGCTGTAGGCCGTTTTCTCGCCGCAGAAAGTTTTGCTGACATGTAGAGATGGTAACGGTATGAGGTGTAAGGTACAAGGTGTAAGGTGCAAGGTTTAAAGAAAAACGCGTCTTCAATTGGATCAAGACCCTGTACCGTGTGCCTTGTACCGTGAACCATTTTTGACGATTCCGTAAAAAGTCGGAAAACACCCTTTTCTGTCATTCCGGCAAATGTCGGAATCCAGTCATATCAAATGGTTCCAGCTTGTCTAAACTCCGGTTTCCACCGGATTGACGACTTTTTCCGAGTTCATCAATGATTAGACTACTGAAGAATTTGGCTATTACCACTTTTTTGTTCCTTCCCGCTTTTCCATTTTCCTATGATGTCACTTCCGCTTCAATATCCAGCGCCAAACAGGATCAAATCGATATAATCGAGTTCAACCTCTCACGTGAAAGGGAAAAATTCGAAAAGTTTGATTCACGGGAAAAAGACCTGCTGCGTCAGGTGTCTGAACTGGAACAGGACGTCGCCGAAAGAAGACGAGTCATAGAGGAAATGAGGGAGAAGATCCGAATTGCCAAAAAAGAGATAGGCAAACTGGGAAAGAAGCAGACCCGGTTGGAGCAATCATTAAAAGAAACAGAAATCAAGGCCGAAAACAGGTTGATTGCCTTATATAAGTATGCCAGGAAGGGGTATATAAGGATACTGGCCAATGTGGTGGATATGGAGGAGCTCTGGCAAAGAGTGGTATATCTCAAGGCGGTATCGAAAGAGGACAGGGAAGAGTTGTCAAAGCTTGTTGAACAGGGTCTTCGATACAAAAATGAGATATCGAGGATAAAGGAACAGATCGAAAAGAAAGAATCTGCGGAGAAGGAAGCGAAAGCGAGACTGGTGACTTTGAGAGAAGATCTTGAAGAAACGGTCATCCGTCTTATGAGGATTCATAAAGAGAAACAGTTCTATGAGACCGCTGTAAAAGAGCTTCAACTGGCGGCGCAGGATCTGAAACAGACCTTTTCGAAAATTGAAAAAAAGAGAAAATATGAAACGACATTGTCTTCTCAGTTTGTAGAATCCAAGAATCAACTGCCCTTTCCATTTGAGGGGAAGATAATCAGAGGGGATAAACTTCTCGGGCTAAAAAATCGGAATTTCAATAAAGGGGTTTTTATTGAGGGATCTGAAACAGAAGTGAAAGCGATTTTTCCCGGAAGGATTGATTTTTCCGGACGGGTTAAAGGGTACGGAGAAATTGTCATCATCAATCACGGTTCCCGGTTTTTTACCATATCGGCACAGCTTTCCAGAAGACTAATGGAAGAAGGTGATATGGTGGAAACAGGTGATGTAATCGGCCTGGTGGGGAATAATGGCGCAACAAAGAAGTCAAGACTTTATTTTGAAATCAGGAAAGCAGGGAAAAGCCTGGATCCTCTGAGCTGGCTGAAAGTTAAATGAGCTGGTTGCGCTCAAGATTGATTGCGGGTTTGTCTCTAACTCCTTGACCTTGAACACAATACCTAATTTCTGGATGGACACTGGTTAGCAGTTTAGGGGCCCCAATTGAATTTTTTTGTTGAAATTAAAGATTTTTGATTATTAAGCGATTATTAGTCTAGGAGGCGGTTCGAGAATGCCCTTTCCCCCAAACTCTTCGTCATGCCCGAAAAAATTATCCTCGGAATATCAACTAGATGCACCCCAAGGGCACTTACTTTGTGGCGCCTGTGGTAATTTTTTCGGGCATTCCTCGATTTTGGAAAAAATTGCTATTCTCGGAAAGCCTCCCGGGGATATTTGCCCAAAAGTTGTGGTCTGCCGGGGAGATGGTAACCGTTGACCGCCGAAACCCAAAGATATTTCAGGAGCAGGAAATGCTGGTTAAAAGAACAAAATTTGCAGTTAATGTCATCTTAATCTCTCTTTTCGTTTGTGGAGCCCTTTTTCTTAACGGAAACAGTGGTCTTGTGAAGGCGGATACGGATGAGGTTTACAAGAATATTGAGATTTTTATTGAGGTCCTCAGGCAGATTGAGGAGAACTATGTGGAACCCCAAGAGCCACAGGAACTGATTTCCGGGGCTATCAAGGGAATGGTCCGCGGACTTGATCCCCATTCGTCATTTATGGCAAAGGATGAGTACAGCGAATTGATGCTTGAAACAAAGGGAAGTTTTACAGGGATCGGCATTGAAATAACAATGAAGGATGATATTCTGACGGTTGTATCTCCCATTGAGGGCACGCCTGCGTATAAAGTGGGGATAAAGTCAGGGGACAGAATCATAAGGATAGAAGATGAATCAACCAAAGATATGACCATGATGGACGCGGTTAAGAGAATCAGGGGACCCAAGGGAACCAAAGTTAAGCTGACGATTGCCCGTGAAGGGGAAAATAAGCCTTTGGAGTTTTCAATTACACGGGATGTCATACCGTTAAAGAGTGTGAGAAACCACCTCTTGACCCCTGAAATCGGTTATGTGCGAGTTTCCACTTTTCAAAGCACGACTACCAGGGATTTGTCTGCAGCCCTTGAAGAATTGGAAAAAGAAAAGAAACTGAAAGGCTTAATCCTTGATCTGAGAAATAATCCGGGCGGGCTGTTATCCCAGTCCGAAGGGGTCTCTGATCTGTTCCTTGATTCAGGTATAATTGTCAGCACGAAGGGAAGGACCAGTTCTCAGGACAGAAAGACCATAGCCCGGAATGGCAAAAAACCGAGAGACTATCCGATCATTGTCCTGGTAAATGGCGGGAGCGCCAGTGCTTCAGAAATCGTGGCCGGAGCCCTGCAGGACAACAACAGGGCACTGATCCTCGGGTCCAGGACTTTTGGGAAAGGTTCGGTTCAGACAATCCTGCCTTTGTCCAATGGGACTGCGTTGCGTCTGACCACAGCAAGATATTATACCCCAAGTGGGAGATCAATTCAGCTGAGCGGAATTACCCCTGACATAGAGCTGGCGTATGTTCCCCCTGATGAAAAGGAAGAAAAAAAGGCGCCCCGTTTTATGAGAGAAGAGGACCTGGATCACCACATGCTCAATGACAGTTCAAAAGATACGGAAGAAAATAAAAACAGCCAGGAGGAAGAGGAGGAACAACGAGTCAAGGATTTGATAAAAAAGGATAATCAGGTTCGTCACGCCTTGGAGCTGCTCCAGACCTGGAACATTTTTTCTAAGATAACGACTTCCCCTGTCGAGTAACTAACAGTTTATTTCACATTGTCATGAAAAAAAGTAAGGGAAGTGGCAGCAAAAAAAAGATACAGCCAGCATTACTCCTGACCCTATTGTTTGCATCCCTTGCCGGCATCGTTCTATTGGGCCTGTACGCCGGCTTTGCGAACAGGTCAGCCGGGAATCGCTCACCTCTTTATGAAGAAATCTATTCATCTGATACGGATCTCAATGAAAGTATAAGAAACATCGATTATACAATCTATGAATCCCTGTACAAGAACGGTGTCCGAGAGAAGGACGTTTTTTTTCTGAATGTTCAGCCAAGACACCGGAATGGCCATGTATGGGAGTTTGTGGAGATTCTGGTCAACTGCCCTGACAATCGGTTTGCTCTCAATCTTCAAAAGATAATCAAACACGCCTTAAGCGTATCCGGGGCGGGTATAACGCTTCGAAGGGAAAAGGACCCTGAAGGCAGAATTATTTGCCACGTCTACGCAAAAGACTTCCATACACATAAGATAATCCTTAGCACTGACGGCCTGAAGCCGTCCATTCAAGATGCCCGGCCCAGGATAGCAATTATTATTGATGACCTGGGCTATGATTCTGATACGGATTTTTCTTTTTTTCAGCTGGATCTGCCTCTGAGTTTTTCTGTGCTCCCCTACGGTCCTTTTACACAGTCAATTGTTCGGAAGGCCCGGAAAGAGGGATGTGAGCTTATTCTCCATCAGCCCATGGAGCCCAAAAACTACCCCTCTGTCAAGCCTGGACCCGGGGGGCTGTTCCTCTCCATGGAAGCATATAAAATCAGACAAGTCCTGGATCAAAATTTGAGGCAGGTTGAAGGGGCCCGGGGCATGAATAATCACATGGGTTCTTCATTTACTGAAGACAGGGGAAAAATGCTGATTGTTTTGAATGAGTTAAAAAAGAGAAATCTGTTTTTTGTTGACAGCCGAACAACCAAAAATACGGTCGCGCTTGACGTGGCTCGGGGCATTGGTCTGCCTGCTGCGAGGAGGAGGGTGTTCCTGGACAATGATCTTGCTCCAAGGGCCATGAAAATACAAATGGAGCGTCTTTTGAGTATGTCGAGACACCTGGGTGCGGCCATAGGAATCGGCCATCCTTACAAAGAGACCTATCAGCTGTTGGAACAGTACGGCCCGGAAATCAAAAGAGAGTTCCAAATTGTTCTTGTGTCGGAACTGGTGAGCTGAAGTAAAGGACCCGGGATTTTTTTTGCTTCCCAAAAAAATAAAAATATTGTAGGCTACGGATCCGCACGGCGTTGAACCTGGATATCTTATGGAAATAACAAATGAATTCTTTCAGTATTGTTGGTTTTATTTTTTTTAGAAAAAGATCATAAAACAGCTTGACATTCCAATCCGAGATCTATATAAATATGGATTCTTTCTGAGACCAAACAAATGAAAAAATACTTTGACATTAATTTGTGCAGGTCTTAAGTTAAAGGATATAACTTGCTCTTTGAAAACTAAATAGTGATGCCGTTCTAGGCCCCTTATTTTATTGATTTTATTGTTTAAAAAAAGGTGTTAAACCTTTACTTAAGTTTAAGTGGAGAGTTTGATCCTGGCTCAGAATGAACGCTGGCGGCGTGCCTAACACATGCAAGTCGAACGAGAAATTTCCGTTTCGGCGGAAAAAGTAAAGTGGCGAACGGGTGAGTAACGCGTGGGTAACCTGCCCTTGAATCTGGGATAACCCCGTGAAAACGGGACTAATACCGGATATCGTCCCTTCGGTTATGGCCTTAGGGATGAAAGGTGACCTCTTCAAGAAAGTTGCCGTTCAGGGAGGGGCCCGCGTACCATTAGCTTGTTGGTGGGGTAATGGCCTACCAAGGCAACGATGGTTAGCTGGTCTGAGAGGATGATCAGCCACACTGGAACTGAAACACGGTCCAGACTCCT
>JAFDJF010000421.1 GCA_019307645.1 Deltaproteobacteria bacterium | reverse complement strand
TTTCGCGTATGAAAAGAATTTCTGATGCTAAATCGTACAAACAGTCCTTAAGTTTTTGCCATTGACGTTAGGGTAAAGTAACCCATATTCCAAAAGCCAAAACATACTCTGAAAAGGTAATCATTGTGGAAAAACATAAACCCTCCAATAATGAATCTCTTTTAGCCTATGCGATCCTGTCTGCCAAGGGTTTTTGCATGGGGGCATCTGACGTGGTTCCTGGTGTTTCAGGCGGGACCATGGCGTTTATCCTGGGTATCTATGAAGACCTGATCAACGCCATTAAATCCTTTGATCTCAAAAGTCTTCACCTCCTTATGGCCTTTAAGTTAAGGCGCCTGTTGGATCGGGTCTCCTGGAAATTCCTTCTGGCGCTGGGCATCGGCATTCTTACCGCCATATTCAGCCTTGCCCAGATTCTCAGCTGGCTGCTTCAAAACAAACCAATCCTTATATGGTCCTTTTTTCTGGGGCTGATTCTTGCCTCAGTGGTAAGCGTCAGCTGTCGCGTTGAACAGTGGCGGGTCTCAACATGGATTTGCCTGCTGGGAGGTGTAATAGTAACTTATATCCTTGTCGGCCTTGTGCCTGTCTCCACCCCTAATGCCCCATGGTTTCTTTTCCTGAGTGGCGCTATTGCCATTTGCGCCATGATCCTGCCGGGGATATCCGGGGCATTCATTCTAGTCCTTCTGGGAAAATACCTGTACGTTCTTGAAGCGGTCAATCAGAGAGATTTCCTTACCCTGTCCCTAGTGGCAGCAGGCGCCTGTGTGGGAATTGCTGCCTTTTCACGCTTCCTGGGGTGGCTGTTTGAGAAACACCATGATCTGGTGGTGGCCGTGCTGACCGGATTAATGCTTGGATCGCTCAGGAAGGTATGGCCCTGGAAAAAAACACTGGAGACCATGGTAGACAGACACGGGGAGATTGTCCCTGTAGTGCAGACAAACATCCTGCCTTCTCAGTGGAATACGGAAGTTCTGGCCGCCCTTGCCTTAATGGCAGCGGGGCTTTTGGCAGTACTCATTCTGGACAGAATGGGCGAGAGGAAAAGTAAAGAATCAGGGTCCTGAGAGACTGTATCAGGTCAAAACCGAATAACGAATATCGATTACATGAATTCCGAATGACGAAGGAAGGAATTTTTGTCAGTATATTAGGATAAAAATAGCGAAGCGATTCCATACTTCGACATTCTACATTCGTTAATCGAGATTCTGCGGTTCAATTTTTCCGCGTATAGAAGTAAAGTCTGATGCTGCGGTTTAATAAGAATCGTTAAGTTAATAATATTGACTCTAACGCTGCAAAAGGGTTTAGAGAGCCTCTACTTCCCCAAACCCCAGGAGTTGGAAGCTCAACATAAAGCTCGTCTCATCATTCTCGTCTTCAACAATAAATTTAACACCCCAGCACTGCCTCTGATACTTCAGCCAGTATCTGTTGGAGATACTCTCCTTGAGATCCAGGTCCCTTTCAAACGAACTGCCTGCTGAAAGACCATAGATCAGATTCACATCAAACCAGGCACTGACGCTTTTCTGATCGTCAATGTCGTACTGATAATCCAAAATGAATCTGTCCATTCTGCCTCCGGACCTGTTGACTGCCAGCACAAGAGATAAGTCCGCATATGTTATTTTGTTATCATAGTGATCCCATTCGACATCAGCAAAAACATTTAGCTCCTGAAAGGGGCTCAGTGTCAACTCCGCTCTCAGTGGTTCAAAAGGTTCCCTGTCCCTGCCCGGCTCACTGTCACGTCTTTTTTCCTCAACGTCATAGCGTTGAATGAGCGTAAATTTGGCCCATTGGCGGTAAGAGACGTTCCCATTATTATCTTCAATACGCGCATCCAGAAAGTTTTCTATGGCCAAAGTGACCAAGTTGGCATCGCCCTCTTCTTCCATAGGCTCAAACCATGGGCTTTGATCATCCTCATCCTGAAACCCCCGGTAGGTATAGCCCAGTGTAGGCCGGATTTTGTGTTTCAGTCTCCTGGCCCCCTTAAACTCCAGGTCGAAAATTCGATCAATGCTTGTGGACATCTTTGCACTTGCCTCGTATGTCTTCAGGCTCTGGTTTTCCATATCTCCCTGGGTATAGCCAAACCACTGCTGATCCAGGGTATAACGGATGGATGGCTCAAACTCCACATAACGTCCGAACCTGAGGGGGAGTCTCAGTTCCGGCGACAGAGAAAAGCTGTGGCCCTTCAGTCCTTCATCGCGCCAAACGTAATCATAGTTTGATTCAAGAGTAAAAAAGGCCGGGAAGCCGTTGATACTGCTGGGAAGCAGGCTGAATAATAAGCCGCCAAGAGGTTCGGCTGTCTCATGCCTGTCAGGGTTTCCCGGCAGCTGATAGTAACTCCCCAGTGCCTGAAGGCTGTAGTTCTCAGCATCACGGCTCACTCTGAGGGCCGATGTCCGGATGGGTGACCTTTTTTCCTCGACCGGCCGTCCCGATTCCTCAGCCAGGTCCGGTCTTAATCCAAAACCGGAGCCTTCCGTCTCAAATTCATTCAGGTAATCCTGGTCGCTTACATAGTCTGCGTCCAAATGGGCCACAAGACCGTTGGGCAGGTCCTGATCGGCCCTGCCCCTGAACCAGTAACGGGTCTGGTTTGTCCGGGAATACGGACTCATCTGCACATCGTCAGGATCATTCATATCCTTATCTTCACTATCAGAAAGGATATCAAACAGAAAATTCCCTTTTGATTCATCGTCTGAGACATACCGGAACTCCAGGCCCTGCATGTATCCGCGTTTACTCATATACCGCTGATAAAATGTGGCATCGGTCTGATCGGAAATAGCCCAGAAAAAAGGGACCTCAACATCTGTACCGTTCCGAGACGAATGGCCCACCCTGGGAGGCAGCAGACCGGTCTGCCGCTTGGTCTTGGCCGGAAAAATCATATAGGGCACATACAGAACCGGGATATTGCGGATCCGGAGTGCCGCATTCCTCACCGTTCCATACCCCTCAACCGTCACCTTAACTTCTGATCCGCTAATGCTCCAGGTCGGGTTTTCTCCGTCACAAGTGGTTACACGGCAGTCCCTGACCAGATAGGTATCCTCTCCCAGTTTTTCCATGAGACCGCCCATAATATAGAAGTGATTGTCTTTCAGGAAGAGGCTGCCGTTAATGATTTTTCCGGTCTGCTTCTTGAAATCAAACACCCCCTTTTCCCCGGTTAGGATGTCCCCTCCACTCTCCATGCGAACATCCCCTTCTACCTCGGCAATCCCTGTCTTCATATTATAGCGGGCCTTTTGTGCATAAAGGGCCTCCTCACCTCTCGAAATAACCACATCACCCTCTGCATCATAGATCCCTTCCCTGTCGCTGTAACTCATATTCCTGGCCCTGATTTTCCACGGCTCGTCCCCCTGACCAAGAAAACTTGCCTTTGAAAACCTGTCATCGGCAGAGGCGTCCTGTGAATTAAAGGCCAGGAACAAAAGGCCAATCAGAAAAATTGATGTGAATCTCAGTGAGGTTAACATCGAAATGGTTCTGCTCCTTCTAAGTTTGAACCTTGAACC
>JAFDJF010000420.1 GCA_019307645.1 Deltaproteobacteria bacterium | reverse complement strand
GCGGGGATCTCCTGGCTGTAGTAGGCGAAGTCCTCGGATCCCATGACCGGGGGCATCTCCATGATCCTGCTGTCCCCCATGAGCGTCTTAAAGACCTTCACAGACCAGCTCGTGAGTTCCGGATGGTTGAAGGTGACCGGCGCGCCCGGGCGAATGTTCAGTGTATATTCTGCCCCGTTGGCCTCGCACACGCCCTTGATCACCTGGTCCATGAGCCTGTGCACCTTGGCCCGGATGGCCTTCTCATGGGTGCGGATGGTGCCCGTCATTTTGATCTCTTCGGGGATGATGTTGAAGGCCGTGCCTCCGTGGATGGTGGAGACCGAGAGCACGAAGGGCGTGCGGGTGTCGGTCATGCGCGAGCGGATGTTCTGGAGTGCCAGGACCACCTGGGAGGCGGTCACCACTGAGTCCACTCCGCCCCAGGGCATGGAAGCGTGCACGCCCTTGCCCTGGATCACGATCTCGAAGCTGTCGTTGGAGGCGAGCGCTCCGCCCGAGACGTAGGCGATCATGCCCACGGGCAGGCCGCTCCCCACATGTAGCCCGAAGATGGCCTCGGGCGCCGGGTCTGTCAGCACGCCTTCTTTGATCATGAGGGAGGCCCCGCCGGATTCCCCGGCCGGAGAGCCCTCTTCTGCCGGCTGAAACAGGAACTTCACCGTGCCATTAATACGGTCCTTCATCCCGGCCAGCACCATGGCCGTGCCCAGGGCAATGGTGGTGTGAATGTCATGGCCGCAGGCGTGCATGACTCCGTCGACCTGGGACTTGAAGGGCACGTCCGCCTTTTCCAGGATGGGCAGGGCATCCATGTCGGCGCGCACCGCCACGATCCGGCCGGGCTTCCCGCCTTCGAGGACACCCACGACACCGGTGTGCGCCACCTTTTCCGTGACTGTGAAGCCCAGGGCCTTCAGCCGCTCCGCCACCAGGGCCGCGGTCTTGAACTCGCGGTTGCCTCTCTCCGGGTTCTCGTGGATGTGCCGGCGGATCTCGATGAGTTCGGGCGTGATCTGCTCGATCGCCTTCTGGATCTGCCCCTCCCGCTCGCCCCTGGTCTGGGCGAATGCAAAGCATGCCACCACCAGCAGCAGGACTACGGCCGTTTTTTTCATCATTGCCTCCTTAAGGGATCAGATCCTCATTTTCTGTCATTCAACCTGGATAATTCACGAGTCTGGTTTCACTCAATTTTACATTGAATGGAATGAAAAATGAAGATACAATTATAGTTCGTGAGTGGGTACGCTATATCTGATCAACAAGAAGATAATCGAAGACTTGGAAGTTGAAGATAGACAATATTAAAAGACAATATCAGAGGATTTGGGGTCAGTTCAGGAGATTAGCCAAACCGATTATCGCTTTTGAGTGTTGGTTCGGCCTCATCTATCTTCTCGTACTCACGCCGGCCGTCGGATGGGTTTTGAATCTGATCGTGGCCTCCAGCGGCAGTGTGGCAATCAGCAATCACGAACTCATCACTTTTTTTCTCTCATTAAGGGGGGTGCTTTTTTTATTGCTGAGCCTGACTTTTGTTATCGTCCTTGCTTATACGGAACAGATAGGATTGTATATTATTGGGGCGTCCGGAAGGATTGGCAGCAAAATATCTACCCTCACCGCTCTGCGGGAATATATCTTCCACTTTCCTTCCCTGCTGCGGCTCGGTCTTCTTCAGGGCGCAATACTCATCTCTTTGAGTCTTCCGTTTATTGGGGGGCTTGCACTTACCCGCATCCTGATCCTTGGTGACACGGACATTAGTTATTATATGACATCTCAACCTTGGCAGTGGTGGAGCGCAATCGCCATTGCCTCAATTCTTTTGATTACATTTTCCCTTTTGGTGGCATGGCTCTATATTCGTTGGCTCTTTGCCGTGCCGTCCCTTATCTTTGAAAATCTTTCACCTCTTAAGGCCCTGAGGAAGAGCTGGCAAAAGACTCACCAGCGATTCCTATCTTATGGCATCCCTCTGGGAATCCTATGGCTCGTTATTACAGCAACAGGATTTGTCTTAGCTTGGCTCATTAGGTCATTTTCGGGACTTTTGCTTGCGAACGTACAATTAGAGCTCAAATATGTTCTCCCCATTGTCATCCTGGCGTTGGGAGCGATATCTGGAATCTACTTTGTTCTGGCCATTCTAGGTAAAGCAATCCAAGCTCTTCTGATTCTGGAGTTTTATTCAGGAACTTCCCCTGATGGTTTCATTATGTTGAAAAAAAGAAAGGACTTCACTCAAGTTACCTCCACAAGACTCGGAATAATCGGATGGGCCGCAGTTATCGCATTCTTTCTGGCCACAATCTCTGGAGGAATAGTACATATTGAGGGGCTTGATTTTGAGCATCAGGTCAAGATCACTGCCCACCGGGGAAGTTCCTTCAAATCGCCGGAGAACACCTTGGGCGCGCTTCGACAAGCTGTTGAGGATGGTGCTGATTATGCGGAACTGGATGTTCAAACCACTGCCGATGGCGTTGTTGTCCTTTTGCATGATGCAGATTTAATCAGGATCGCCGGTCAAAATTTGAGGATACATGAGAGCACATTTTCAGAAATTGCAGAAATCGATATTGGAAGCTGGTTTGATGCAAAATTCAAGGATGAAAGGATCGCAACACTTAATCAGGCCATGGAATATTCTCGGGGTCGGATTAAACTGAACATTGAGTTGAAATATAACCGTCCTGATCCGGAATTGGCTGGAAAAGTCGCTCGAATAATTTCGGAAAACGATTTCACGCGAGAATGCATTGTTACCTCACTGGACTATTTTGCATTATTGGATTTCAAAGAGATATTACCTGAAGTTAGCACAGGACTCATTCTATTTCGTTCCGCAGGTGATGTCCTCAGAACGCGTTCCGATATACTGAGCATCCGTGCAGGCCAGGCTTCCAACCGACTGATAAACAGAGCTCATCGTCAAGGGAAACAAATCCATGTCTGGACGATCAATGATTGGAACAATGCCATTTCAGTGATCGAACGCGGAGTGGATAATATCATCACAGATAAACCCGACTATTTAATCAGGCTGCTGCGGGTATGGGACGGTCTTTCGAATATCGAGAAGATCACGCTGATGTTTAGAAATCTCTTGCTGGGGACAGATCCGGAGCTGCTTGAACAGCTATGATCGATACATCCCCCCTCCTGTTTCGTGATTGACCTTTTTGACGTGTCCTGATACCATTTTGAGCACCATATGGGGCACGGCCACACATGAAATGTTCACAGTGTCAGTATCAGAATCCAACCGATACCCGTTTCTGCGGGCAGTGTGGGGCATCCATGGACCCGGAACAGTCTCCCACCGTGACCTGGCAGCCCCCTACCAACCGCCTGTCACGCGGCAGCCTGTTCGCCTCCCGCTACGAGGTGATCGAAGAGATCGGTCAGGGAGGTATGGGGACGGTCTACAAAGTCTACGATCAGAAGGTCAAGGAGAAGATCGCCATCAAGCTGATCAAGCCGGCCGTGGCCTTCGACCCGAGCATCCTGGAGCGCTTCAACAACGAGGTCAAGATCGCCCGCAGGATCGTCCACAA
>JAFDJF010000419.1 GCA_019307645.1 Deltaproteobacteria bacterium | reverse complement strand
GAACAACGAGATCCATCTTCCCTTGTCCTGTATAATAAGAATGGAAAGGTATTATGGTCTGCACCGTAATCATCACAGGTTTCATACCTGTTTTAGACACTATTTATGCAACCATAGGATTAACAAAGGTATCGCCTGTCTAAAGAAATATGCCTGTTGCGATAGGTTGTTTGAATGACATCATTAAGCCATACATGGGGGACGGAGCCCCATGAACGTCTTTTAAATTTTTCTTGTGATCGTTTTATCAGACGTTTCGATGATATATATTACCGAGGGATTACCATCAGAGCGCAACCAGAGATCATATTTCGCTGGCTCTGTCAAATGCGCATCGCGCCCTACAGTTACGATTGGATCGATAACTCCGGACGGAAGAGTCCCCGGAACCTGGCGCCGGAGACAGATGAACTTTCCATTGGCCAGGATGTGATGAAAATATTTGAATTGGTCCACTTTGAACACAATAAAGATCTTACAATACGCATTAATCGAAATACATCTTCTTATAGAATCTTCGGTGATGTAGCCATAAGCTATATCATCGTTCCGGTGAGCGACGGGGGATGCCGTCTTCTTGTCAAGTTTGTCTGTCAATATCCCGGAGGAATATTGGGGATACTGATGCGTCTCATGCTGCCCTGGGGTGATTTAATCATGATGAGACGCCAGCTACTGAACTTCAAGCGCCTGTCAGAAAAAATGCACAGAAAAATATAAACCGCAAAAGGCGCTGAAAAACAGCTTCCTTCCACGCATTGGGAGAGATGGGCGAAATAAGGGGGCGAATTAATCGGCCCACTGTATTTAATCGCTCGGGTTGTTTTGAACTTGAATTTTTCATGTATGCTTATTAGTATCTATAGGATATGGATCTTTCTGTGAGCAAATGGCCTTGAAACACAAATTACCCATTTTTCTTTTTGGACTGTTTTTAATCAGCCTTTTACTCCATTCCCGCGCAATCCCGCAAACGAATGAAAACACCCCGCCCCAAACAACTCCTCAAAAACTGGCATTGGTTCATTCTGCAATGTGTGAAAAAATCGAGGGATATTCCCCCTTGAACCCTGCGATTGTCTTTTCTATTGAAATTGGGAAAGTGTCCTGTTTTACATCATTTGATCCCGTACCCGAAGAGATGTTCATTTACCAGAAATGGTATCACAAGGATAAACTCAGCACCAGGCAGAAGCTGCTTCTTAAGCCACCCCGCTGGTCAACATTTAGCAGCATTCAGCTTCGTGAAGCCGACAAAGGTCCATGGCGCGTAGAAATTATCGACCATGGGGGAAACGTGCTCCATGTCTTAAGATTCAGCATTTCAGATTAATCGGATATGAATATACTCTCTTCTTTTTTCTCGAGCATACGATGGCAGGATGCCGTTGATATCTTATTCAACAGCTATATTCTGTTTCGCCTTTACATCCTTTTCAGGGGGACCAACGTATTCCGTGTAATCACGGGCATTGCAATACTCTGGTTCTTTCAAAGGATGGCTTTTGCTCTGGGACTGATTGTAACAAGCTGGGTCATGCAGGGCTTCACAGCGGTTGCCGCGCTTATCATAATTATTGTTTTCAGAAATGAGATCCGCAGCGTTCTTCAGGCAAAAAATCTAAGGGCTATTCTATGGGGATTTCCGCATCAAGCAGGTGACACGCCGATAGAAATACTGGTGGACAGCGTATTTGAACTGGCAAGCAAAGGTTGCGGTGCCTTGTTTGTTCTTCCCGGGAAAGAAGATTTACGGGAAATTGTCAGGGGGGGAATACCATGGTATGGCCGGATATCCAAAGAAATGATCGCAAGTATATTCTGGCATGATAACCCTGTCCATGACGGGGCAGCAATCATTCAGGGGAATCAAATAACAAAAGTCGGGGTCATCCTTCCTTTATCACACAGAGAAAACCTCCCGCCGTTCTACGAAGAGGACTTCCCCTCCTTCTACGGGACCCGTCACAGGGCTGCAGTTGGATTGGCCGAGGCCACAGATGCATTAACCGTGGTCGTATCAGAAGAACGGGGAGATGTGGCTGTGGCTAAAGACTCCAGGATCAAGCATATCCGTGATAAGGCAAAGCTCACAAAGCTTCTGCAGGAGCATGTTGGCCTTTTTGTGAAGAGGAACGGGTTCCCTCGAAAAGAAAGGCTTGAGATCGGTGTAGCTGCCCTGGCCTCCTTTCTATTTATCACAGGCGTATGGTTCAGCTTCTCACAGGGTCGGGACACCCTGATTACACTGGAAATCCCCATTAAATACATGAAACGAGATCCCGGGATGGAAATTCTGGACACATCAGTAAATGTGGTCAATCTTCATTTAAGCGGATCAGGTGCGCTGATAAAGTCTATTCGACCTGAACAGGTTCAGGTAAGTTTGGACTTGAGCAAAGCTGTTGTGGGACACAATTCCTTTACCATTACACGAAAGAACATTACTTTGCCGCCGGGAGTCATCTTAAAAAAAGTGCAACCGCCTGTTGTTGAGGCAACCCTTGACATCCCTGTCGAGAAAAACCTGCCTCTACAGGTGGACTGGGTCGGCAAGCTGCCTGATCACCTGACTCTTGTAGCCGTAAAAATTGATCCTGAAGAAGTCCAGGTAATCGGAGGTGAGCTAATTTTAAACGGGATTTCAACAATTTATACGGAAAAAGTCCCCCTTGACAATATAGATAAATCCGGCACAACGACTGTAAACCCAGCGCTTAACCCTGCATCGCTGAAAATTTCCCCTGACTCAAAAAACAAGATTACGATAAAATATGTTGTAAAAGAAAGGCCCGAATAATTGATAAATGGCGATTGACAAGCAACGGAGACCTTTGAAAAATGCTCAAATTTGTGCCAGATCAAGAAAGACTCAAATTTTAACCGGAGGCATACATTGAGTATTTTGAGGATTAAAATTTTATTCTGACCTGTCTGCGTGCAACGCACAGGCAGGCGCCGAGTTGGTGCAAAAGGGAGCGTTTTTCATAGGTCTCCAACGATCGTCAAGGCCCTATACCCCTTTCGGCACAATATTAAACTCCCTGGCCTGCTTTTCCAGATCATCTCTGAAATCAGGATGGCCAAGCTGAATAAGAGCCAAAGCCCTTTCCCATACAGTCATACCTTTAAGGTTCACCACCCCAAATTCGGTTGCAATGTAAGAGACATCGGTTCTGGGCACTGTGACTATTGTGCCAGGGGGATGGTCTATTACGATCCTTGATGTGATATTGCCGTTTTTATCCTCATAAGTAGAAGGGAGGCAAATGATGGCTTTTCCGCCTGGCGACAGGTAAGCGCCCCTTGTAAAA
Source organism: Deltaproteobacteria bacterium (assembly GCA_019307645.1). Next base: position 258 of record JAFDJF010000419.1, on the reverse strand, counting down.
TCGAGTTGGCCTCCGGTACCGCTTATATGGCGGTGCCCACTGGATTCAGAGGATACCTGCCCGCGAAGATCTACTGCCAGCGCGCTATTTACGCTTACCTGCTTCCTGTTTTTCGCAATGACCGCCGGGTTATTCGTATAGTCGACCGAAAAAGCCGCGATCATGTTATTGTGGTCAACAAAATCATAGAGCTTTTTTGACCCAACAACAAAAGTACACACTGCTTTGCCAGGGTTCAGACTTTTCATTCTGTTTGTG
>JAFDJF010000030.1 GCA_019307645.1 Deltaproteobacteria bacterium | reverse complement strand
ATGGGTGAATATAGCCAACCGACGAATTATGAAATAATGTGTGGGGCATAAACGATTATAACCGTTGAACCTTGAACCCTGAACCTTGAACCGATCATTTTGAAGGTTTTTCCTTGACATTTAATTCGGTCAGGGTTATTATACTTTTCATGTCTTTTGAAAATACCTATAAAAATTTAATTTTACGTACCAACTGGTGGTGGCACAGCTCATTTTAGGAGATGGTCCCACCATAACAAACAAAAACGACCAATAAACCGTGGGCCTCTCCTGGAGGAACCCACGTTTTTTTTAATTCAATTTTAAAAAGGCTGTGGGACGTCAACCCACGGCCTTTTTTGTTGCAGGGATTCAGGTAGCTGTTAAGATACGAAAATCACAATACGATAATTTCCTGGTCCCGGTATTTAAGTGCTCGCGTAAAGACTAACTGATTATTTCTATTCATCCTTTATTGGAGACAGGCGTTGAAGACAAAACCTTCTTTTTCTGAATTCAAACAGATGGCAGAGCAGGGAAATCTTATCCCTGTGTATGAAGAATTCCTTGCTGACGTTGAGACACCGGTTTCAGCCTATCTGAAGATCCGGGATAAGCGTTTTTCATATCTCCTGGAAAGCGCCGAGGGCGGCGAAAGATGGGGGCGCTACAGTTTTATCGGCTACAAACCCTATGTCGTCGTCATGTCAAGAGGCAGGGAGGTGGAGATAGAGGAGGGGGGGGAAACAACGATATTAAAAGACGTGCAAAATCCTCTCTTTGTCTTAAGAGATTTAAGCCGCAGGTTTACGCCTGTGACGTCGGATTATCTTGCCCCGTTTCAGGGTGGGCTGGTGGGCTATTTCAATTTTGATCTTATCAGAAAATGGGAATATCTCCCCGGGTTTGAACCTGAAGACAAGGACGTGCCGGAGTGCCTTTTTACATCCTCGCAACGCCTTATTGTCTTTGACCATTTTAAACACAGAATGACTGTGGTGACCTTCGCCCGGTTACGGAACGGAGAAGACCTGGAAGAGGTCTATTCACAGGCATGTCAAGAAATTGAGGAGATGAAGGAGGAACTTGGCAGACCGCTTCCCGTTTACTCAAAAAGTGACGACTTTTCCCTGTCTGAGCTTCAGCCAAACTTCAAGAAAGAGGAATTTGAAGCAGTGGTGCGAAAAGCGAAAGACTATATTGTTGCCGGGGATATTATTCAGGTTGTGCTCTCCCAACGATTTTCAGGCGAGCTATCCGGTGAAGACTTTCTCCTTTATCGAAATCTGCGGAGTGTCAATCCGTCTCCCTATATGTTTTACCTTAATTTCGGGGAAATAAAACTGATCGGCGCATCACCTGAAATCCTGGTCCGACTTACCGACCGAAAGATTGACCTCAGGCCCATCGCGGGCACAAAGCCAAGGGGTAACACCCAGGAGGCAGATCTGGCCCTTGAAGAAGAGCTCATATCCGACCCCAAGGAACGGGCAGAACACATCATGCTGGTTGATCTGGGAAGAAATGATGTGGGCAAGGTGGCGGTTGCAGGCTCTGTCACCGTACCCGATCTCATGGTCGTGGAACGTTACTCCCACGTAATGCACATTGTTTCATCGGTGGAAGGGATATTGAAACCGGATATGGACAGTTATGATCTGTTTATGTCTGCCTTTCCTGCCGGGACAGTTTCCGGGGCGCCTAAAATAAGGGCCATGGAAATCATCAGCGAACTGGAGCCCACGGCCAGGGGGCCTTATGCAGGGGCAGTGGGCTATTTCGCCTTTAACGGTAACATGGATTTCTGCATTACGATCCGCACCATTGCTGTTATCAAGAACCGGCTCTCCATCCAGGTGGGAGCGGGCATCGTGGCGGACTCATCCCCTGAGGGGGAATACGAGGAAACCTTGCGAAAAGGTGGCGCCATGTTCAGGGCCATTGAAAGGGTAAAAGCATAATGATTGTCCTTATTGACAACTACGACTCCTTTACATACAACCTGGTCCAGATGATTGAAAAAATGAATCACGAGGTCAGGGTTTTTCGTAATGACAAAATAGATCTGGCAGGCATAGAGAATCTGGAGCCTTCAGAGCTCGTTATTTCTCCGGGTCCATGTACGCCAAAGGAGGCCGGAATTTCTGTTGAGGCAATTCGCTATTTTGCATCAAAGATTCCTGTCATGGGAGTCTGCCTTGGCCACCAGTCCATTGCCGCTGCATTTGGTGGGAATATCGTCAGGGCAGACCGGATCATGCACGGCAAGAGTTCGTTTATCTTTCACGATGATCGGACCATCTTTCAAGGGTTGCCCAACCCCTTTGAGGCTATCCGTTACCATTCTCTTATGGTTGTGAGGCATTCCCTTCCGGATAGCCTTGAGATAAGTGCCTGGACCGAAGAGGGAGAGATTATGGGCATAAGGCATCGGAAATACAACGTGGAAGGGGTACAGTTTCATCCTGAATCTATCTTGACAAAAGACGGACCAGAACTCATGAAGCAGTTTCTCTCAAAGGGAGGCGCCCTACAATGATCAAGGAATCAGTGGCCAAAGTAGTGATGGGAGAGGACCTCACGCAATCAGAGATGGAACAAACCATGGACGAAATCATGACTGGCAAAGCAACCCCTGCCCAGATCGGGGCCTTTATAACGGCACTGAGAATGAAGGGGGAGACCGTGGAGGAGATTACCGGTGCTGCCAGGGTCATGAGAGCCAAGGCGACAAAGATAGACATAAAGAATCATCTGATAAATATTGATAGGGACGACATCAACATAGAAGATGAAACCATCCTGGACACGTGCGGCACAGGTGGAGACGGGACCAACACCTTTAATGTCTCCACTGCAACCGCCTTTGTGGCGGCAGGCGGCGGGATTCGGGTGGCAAAGCATGGAAACCGTGCTGTTTCCAGCCAATGCGGAAGCGCAGATGTGCTCGAAACGCTTGGTGTGAAACTGGATATTGCCAAGAGCGATGTAGAAAGGTGCATCCGGGAAGTGGGGATTGGGTTTCTTTATGCACCCCTTTTTCACGGGGCCATGAAATATGCCGCTGGCCCGAGACAGGAAATCGGGCTCCGAACCATTTTTAATGTCCTTGGGCCACTGACAAACCCCGCAGGCGCAACCGCACAGGTTCTGGGAGTCTATGATCCTGAACTTACTGAAAAGATTGCCCGGGTGCTGGGAAAACTTGGAACGGTTGAGGCATTTGTGGTTTGTGGGGAGGGAACATTTGACGAGATCAGTATCACGAGCCCCACCAGAGTGTCTCAACTGAAAGACGGGGATGTCCGGACCTTTAATATAACACCTGAAGACTATGGTTTTACCAGGGCGAGTATTGATTCCATAAAAGGAGGGAACGCCCAAGAAAATGCTGAGATTATTCGAAAAATTATGGAAGGGGACAAAGGCCCGAAAAGGGATATGGTTCTTTTTAATGGAGGCGCTGCCTTTGCGGCGGCAGGACTTGCCCCTGATATTGAGACAGGTATCCAAAGGGCAAAGGATTCCATTGACTCAGGAAGGGCAAAAGAGAAGCTGACTGAGTTGGTCCGTTTTACCCAAAGTTGTGCTACCATAGGGCAGTAATCGAAAGGATTCTCAAGTGCATTCACGATTGGTTGAGATTCTTGATGAGAAACAACGGGAAGTTGAGCGCCTGAAAAAGAAAGGCCTTCCTGATGAGAGTCAGGCCGAAGGGCTTGAAATCCGTAACTTTAAAAGTGCCCTTTCAACGCCAGGAAGGACGGATCTGATTGCCGAAATCAAGTTCGCGTCACCTTCTGCCGGGGTCATTCGCGAAAAATCTGATCCGCTTTTGATCGGCAGGATGTATGATGAGGCAGGTGCGGCGGCCATATCACTTCTCACTGACGAAAAGTTCTTTGGTGGAAACCTGCAAAATCTAACACCGCTTAAAAAGGCGGTTACGCTCCCCATACTCAGGAAGGATTTTATTATCCATGAGATCCAGGTGCGGGAGTCTCTTCTTTTCGGGGCCGATGCCATCCTGCTGATTGTGCGAATTCTGTCCGGACAGCAGCTGAAGGACCTGCTTGCAGCAGCCGGGGAATCAGGACTGGCCGTGCTCACTGAAGTCCATGACACGGCAGATCTGGAAACGGCCATCGACTGTGGTGCTGAGATTATAGGTATCAACAACAGAAATCTGGACACTTTTGAAGTGGACGTCAAGACGACCCTTGAGATTGCCCCTCTGGTACCGGACAATCATGTTGTTGTCAGTGAAAGCGGGATCTTTACGGGTGAAGATATCGGCCGGGTTAAAAGGTGCGGGGTTCAGGCCGTGCTTGTAGGGACATCGATCATGAAAAGCGATAATCCTGCAGATAAGGTGAAGGAACTGGTTAAGGCCGGAAGGGATTAGTGATGATGAAAGTCAAGATCTGCGGTATCACCAATCAACAGGACGCATCTGCGGCAGTGGAACTGGGCGTTGACGCCCTTGGTTTCATCTTTGCAAAAAGTCCCAGGCAGATTGAACCTGACACGGCACGGGCAATTATCAACTCTCTCCCGCCCTTTGTTATGTCAGTGGGAGTCTTTGTTAACGAAGACCCTGCTAAGATAAGGGAGATCGTAGCGTTTTGCGGACTTGATATAATTCAGTTTCACGGAGATGAGCCCCCGGATGTTTGCAGCGGGTTTATGCCGCGTGCAATAAAGGCGTTCCAGCTAAAGGACGAATCGAGCCTTGAACAGATCAAGCCATATTACGGAAAGGTTCGGGCGTTTCTCTTTGACACCTACTCAAATGAAAAGAGAGGCGGTACAGGAAAAGCCTTTGACTGGAGCCTGGCAATAAAAGGTAAGGCACAGGGTGTGCCAATGATTCTGTCCGGGGGGCTGAGTCCGTCAAATATAGACGACGCGGTTTCGACGGTAAGACCCTATGCCGTGGATGTAAACAGCGGTGTTGAGAAAAGCCCCGGCATAAAAGACCACAACTTGATGGAACAACTGATGAAAGTCATAACCCAGATTCCGAATACCGGAGGTGCTACTGTTGATTAACCCACGTTATTACGGACAATTCGGGGGGGCATTTTTGCCCGAGATCCTTGTCGCCACCTTTGACGAACTCGTTAAAGCGTTTGAGGACGCAAAACAGGACCCCTCGTTCTGGCAGGAATATGAGAAGGTTATGTCCACCTATTCCTGCAGGCCCACGCCTGTCACCTTTGCCGGGAACCTCACAAGGCATTTTGGCGGCGCACGCATCTACGTCAAGCGGGAAGACCTGAATCATACCGGGGCCCACAAGGCAAACAATGTGATGGGTCAGGGACTGCTGGTAAAAAGGATGGGAAAAACCCGCGTCATTGCAGAGACCGGCGCCGGCCAGCATGGTGTGGCAACGGCCACCATGGCGGCCCGATTCGGGTTCAAATGTACAATTTATATGGGTGAGGTGGATGTCTGGAGACAACGGCCCAATGTGTTCTGGATGGAACGTCTCGGCGCCGAGGTGATTCCTGTAAAGGACGGAACCCGAATATTAAAAGATGCCATTAATGAGGCATTCCGTGACTGGGTAACCAATATGGATGACACCCATTATGTCCTGGGCACGGCCTGCGGCCCTCACCCCTTTCCTGAGATGGTCTCTTATCTTCAGTCTATCATTGGAAAAGAGGCACGCAGGCAAGTTCTGGAGACCGAAGGACAGCTTCCCTCACGCGTTTACGCCTGCGTGGGAGGCGGTTCCAATGCCCTGGGGATCTTCAGCGGGTTTTTTGATGATCCGGTAGAGCTTGTCGGTGTAGAGGCAGGGGGCGAGGGACTGGAGACAGGCCGTCATGCCTCCCGGCTTGCCTCAAAGGATGGGACCGTTGGCGTAGCCCAGGGTTACAAGACATGCTTTCTGCAAAACAGTGATGGCCAGATGAAAGAAACCCACAGCGTCGCAGCAGGATTGGACTATGTCGGCGTTTCTCCGATCCTTGCCTCGCTCAGGGAAGAAGGCCGCGTACGGTTTGAGGCGACAACCGACCGGGAAGTGCTGGATGCCACAGCCCTGACAATCAGGAAAGAGGGACTGATACCTGCCCTTGAATCAGCCCACGCATTTGCCCAGGCATTCAAAGAGGTGCCCGGGTTATCTGGTGAAGACATGGTCCTCATTAACCAGTCGGGAAGAGGTGATAAGGATATTTTTACCATAGCCGATGCTTTCGCAGACCCGGAATGGATGAAATTTATACAGAAAAAGGCGGAGGAATATCGTGCTTGAGTCGTACCTTCGAACCAGAATGAAAGAAAAAGACATCCTGCTGATGACCCATTTGGTCCTTGGATACCCTTCTTTTGAAGACTCCTTCAAAATCATCGAGGCAATGGTGGCGGCAGGGGTTGATCTGATGGAACTGCAAATCCCTTTTTCCGATCCCATTGCCGATGGCCCGGTAATCCTTCGTGCAAATCAGAAGGCCCTTTCTGAGGGCGCAACCGTCCGGGAATCCCTTGACCTTGCCAAAAGGGTTGCTGAGATCTTTGATATTCCTTTTCTGATAATGACCTACTACAATATACTCTTCAAGTACGGTACAGACCGTTTTGTCTCTGAAATGGCAAACAGACAATTGAGAGGCGCCATCATCCCCGATCTTCCGCCGGAAGAAGGCGCTATCTATTTAAAGGCCATGGAAAAACAAGGCCTTGCCCCGATCCTTATCTTTTCGCCCGCCACATCTCTTGGGCGCATGAAATACCTGTCTTCCTCTGCAAAGGGGTTTGTATACTGCGTTGCCAGAAAGGGGGTTACGGGTCAGGATACAAGCTTTTCAAAAGAACTGGGGGCCTATCTTTCCCGATGTCGCGAGGCAACAGGCCTCCCTCTGGCGGTAGGATTCGGCGTCAAGCAGAAGGAGGATGTTGATTTTCTGAAAGGGAAAGCGGATATCGCCGTCATCGGGACACAGACTATCCGTATTGTGGAAGAAGATGGTGTCGGTGCGGTGGAAGACTTCATCAGGGGCTTGCATTAGGAGGCTGTCCGAGAATGCCCTTTTCCCCAAACTCTTCGTCATACCCGAAAAAATTATCCTCGGAATATCAACTATATGCCTGTGGTAATTTTTTCGGGCATTCCTTGATTTTGGAAAAAATTGCTATTCTCGGACAACCTCCTAGGGGACTTCCATCGTGAATGAACTAACTCAGGCATTAACACAACTGGACAAAGATATCCTCACTTTCATTCAAAAGGGGGTCGACCACCAGGACAACGATACATTCAACAACCTGGCCCTGCGCGCCTTTGAACTCCAGTTCAACCATATCCCTCTATACCGGCGTTACTGCCGGAGACGTGACATCACCCCGCAGGAAATATCATCATGGGATCAAATACCTCCACTCCCTACAGATGTCTTTAAAGAAACCGAATTCTCACTGCTTCCCTCCAGGAGCGTACGCCTTTTCATGACCAGCGGCACGAGCAACCTCAGGGAGCAGGGAAAGGTGCATTACGATGAGGGGGGGCTCAGGTTGATGGATGCCACCATCAAGACAGCGGCGTCATCAATGCTTTTCCCCGATAACATCAGGGCCGTTATACTGGTCCTCGCACCTCCCCCTGAAAAAGCCCCCCATATGGTCATGGTGTATGGCATGAATCGATTGATGGACTATTTCGGACTGCCTCAAAGCCGGTTCCTGGTTGAAGAAACAGGTTTTGATGTCCAGGCACTGATTGATGCGCTGCGCAGTTCAGAAACTGAAGGTGTTCCGGTTGCCATCTGCGGGGGTTCCTTCGGCTTTGTCAACTTCTTTGACTACTGTCACAGCAAGGCCATGAATTTTCATCTCCCGGCAGGTTCCCGGTGTCTGGATGCCGGCGGATTTAAGGGAAAAAGCAGAGAAGTCGGGCGGGAAGAATTCCTCAACCACTGCGAAGAAATCCTAGGCGTCCAAAAAGATTTTTGCATCAATCTTCTTGGAATGACAGAGATTTCTTCCCAGTATTACGATAACACTATAAATAACCGGGAAAAGGAGACGGATATTCCGCGGGCCAAATCGATTCCGCCCTGGACCAGAGTCATGGTGGTGGACCCGGATTCTCTGGAATCTCTTCCCTTCGGACAGACAGGCCTTCTGAGGCACTTTGACCTTGCCAACAGGGGGCACATCTGTGCCATTCAGACGGATGATCTGGGAAGTCTTGTGCCCGGCGGTTTTGAAGTCTACGGTCGGGCACTGGATGACGGTTCCAGGGGCTGCTCTCTGAGTATCGATGAAATGACCAGAATCATAAAGGAGGGCGCATGACAGTTGTCGAAGCACACGGATACTATTTCCCTCCCGATTTCATGCCCGATCTCCCGGAGTTTTCGACCAGGACCTATGAAGAGGGAGATGTGACGGTCCATCTGAAAATCCCTTCGGCAACACCAGGCCTGGTGGCCAAGCTGGCAGAGCACCTGAAAGAAAACAGGGGAAAATACCTGGCCCATATGCCCATTGAACGGATTGTAAATGTCCTGGATGAGGCCTCACAGCGCTGGCTGGACAAAGACTACCCTTACCGGAAACTGGCCCTTCAAACCATCCCGGTAATAACAGGCTTTTCCCCCGAGGCAATAGAGGCATCCATTGATGTTGAGATGGAAAGCTCGCTTAAGCACGACATGTGGAAGGCCTTGCATTCGGAGATAAAAAATCCTCTGTATCTGGACGATTTTCAATATTCCGATGAACTGGAAGGATATTGCCGGGCCTATGGGCCGGAACTTGTTGTCTCTTTTTTTTCGGAGAACATCCCTTCTCTGCCCCATTTGCTCTTTATGAGGTCTGCTCTGATAAAAGCAGCGTGCCTGGGAAAAGTCGCCTCGGGTGAGCCTACCTTTGCGGCCTTATACCTGAAAACAATCGAGGATATCGATCCTGAAATGGCCGGCAGCATGGCCGTACTGTACTGGCAGGGAGGGGATGAAGCGCTTGAAGAGGCGGTCTTCAGCCACGCCGATGCGGCCGTTATATTTGGAAGTATCGAGACCTGCGCTTCACTGGTCAAGCGTATTCCCCCTCAGACCAAAGCCCTGGTTCACGGCCACAAGATGGGCTTTGGCGTCATTGGGAAAAACAGACTGAGCCGGCACAATGCGCAAGAGCTGGCCGCTGCCGTGGCCTATGACCATGCCATGTTTGACCAGCAGGCATGTCTTGCACCCCAGGTCTATTACCTTGAAAACAGTGGAGAAGTTTCCCCCGGAGAATTTGCCCGGGCCCTTGCCGATGCCATGTCTCTGTTTGAAGAAAAAATGCCGCGAGGGAAACTGTCTGCCGGTGAGGCTGCACTGATTAATCAAATCAGGGGGAGATACGAAATCAGGGAGCTCAATGGTGAAGATGTCCGGATCCATGCATCCCCACGCGGGACCGCCTGGACGGTTATCTATGAAAAAGACCCCGGCGAATTCAGCCCTTCCCCCCTCAACCGGTTTGTGCGAGTATGGGAGGTGGACGATATTTTTGACATCCTCAAGGTCCTGAAGCCGGTCGGCCCTTTTCTGCAGAATGCCGCTGTTTCCGTGGGCGATGAACGTGAATCTGAATTGATAAGGAGGCTGAGTGAACTGGGGGTGACACGTATCACTTCACCGGGAAACATGCCGCTGCCGTCCCTGATGTGGCATCATGACGGTATCGCGACACTGGCATCCCTGTTGCGCTGGTGCGATGTGGAAAAAAAGGGAACCATCGGAGGATTGGAACAGCAAAACGACAAATATTCGTAACTCAGGTTATAAGGTTCACGGTTTCCCGCTTTCGCTTCGCTTCAGACGGGATCTACGCTTCGCTCCGACAGGCAAGGTTAAAAGCGACGAAGGAAGGGCTCTATTCTTTAGACAAACACCCTGTTCATCCGGTTTTTTGATATGCTAAACGGTTTTGCACACAAAGCCCAAGGAACACGTTATGTCGCTCTTGAAACATGAAAAAAATCCCGATAAAATCGGGTTTAACCTTGAACTTTGAACCCTGAACCTGGGTACAAATATCCTTGATTAGATTAAAT
>JAFDJF010000418.1 GCA_019307645.1 Deltaproteobacteria bacterium | reverse complement strand
GGGGGCAGCTGGGTATTGTGACTAAAGTAAACGAAACTGAAAAGAATTTTCAAGTACAGATTCAAGACACAGGTCAGGGGATACCCGAAGAGGACCTGGACCATATCTATGACCCTTTCTTTACAACAAAAGAGGAAGGGCAAGGCACCGGACTGGGATTATCTATCGTATATGGCGTAACAAAGAATCACGGAGGCAAGATCAGTGTAAAAAGTGCGGTTGGAAAAGGGACGGTATTTACATTGACTTTTCAAACCTTGTGACCGGCGATGTGAAGATCCTCAAAAAAAATAGATTATCAGATCCGCTCTCGCATTCGGAGGATGCCCATGAGTAAGAAAATGAGCATTATGACCGTAGACGATGAAGAAATTGTCAGGGAATCCCTCTTCTATTGGTTTGAAAAGGGCGGCCATGTTGTGGACACTGCCTCTTCAGGATTCGAAGCCCTGGAAAAATTGGAAAAAGTTCCATTTGATATGATGTTCGTGGATATGAGGATGCCCGGGATGGATGGGATTGAGCTATTGGGAAAGGTAAAGGCCGATTACCCCGATACAATTGTTATCATTATTACCGCCTATGGTTCCATAGAATCTTCAATAGAAGCCATGAAAATGGGTGCAAACGATTATCTGCTCAAACCCTTTAAACCGGAACAGCTCTCACTGGTAATGGAGAAAATAACGCAGCAAAAAAAGCTGGCATCTGATTACAACTACTTGAGAGGCCATTTAGAACAAATTACCCGTTTTGATAATATCATCGGGGAGTCTCCTCCCATGGAGGAGATTTTCAAGATTATCCCTGAAGTTGCAAAAACAGAATCTTCAATACTGTTAACAGGGGAAACCGGTACTGGAAAGGAGCTTATTGCCAAAGCCATTCACGCGAAAAGCAAGCGAGCGAAATATCCCTTCATTGCAATCAATTGCGGGGCCATGCCTGACACATTGCTGGAAAGTGAGCTTTTCGGCCATCAAAAAGGCGCTTTTACCGGCGCCATCCAATCAAGAAAGGGTTTCTTTGAGGTTATCTCCGGGGGCACGCTGTTTCTCGATGAAATCGGGGAGATCAGCCCAAAAATGCAGGTTGACCTCTTACGGGTTCTGGAAGAAAAACAAATTACCAGGATCGGAAGCAGTGATCCCATTGATGTGGACTTTCGACTTATTTCAGCCACTCGACAGGATTTGGAAAAAGAGATTACTGAGGGCAATTTTCGGGAAGATTTTTATTATCGCATCAATGTCATCAATATCCACATCCCACCACTGCGAAGGAGAAAAGAGGATATTCCATTATTGATAAACCATTTTCTCCAGAAGTACAGCCATGAAACCGCCAAACGGGTCGATCATGTTTCCCGGGATACCATCGAACAACTAAAACATTATGACTGGCCTGGTAACGTGCGGGAATTAGCAAATGCCATTGAACGGGCAGTGGTGCTTTCCAAATCCCGCACGCTCAAAACAGAAGACTTCCCCTTCCTTCAGTCTTCTCCGGCACATCGATCAGGAACACTTTCTCTTCGGGAAATGGAAAAGGAATACATTCGAGAAATATTGGAAGACTCGGACTGGAATATAACCAGGGCTGCCAAAGTTTTGGACATAAACCGAGTTACCCTGCATAAAAAAATCAATCGGCTCAATTTAAAAAGAGGTTCGTGAGGGCCGTGGAGAAATAGCGTACCCAATGAATATCTGATCCCATGAGCGCAGAAAGCAATCGTATCGGCGTGGTCGCCATCGGAGACGTCCCTGCCATCGCACCCAAGGTCATCGCCGCCCATATATCAGGCTACCTGAACCTCCACGCAACGGTTTTGCCGCCCCTTGAACACCCTGCCTACGCATTTAACAGACAACGGCTTCAGTACAACGTGGCCACCATCCTGAAGGAGCTGGAGCTAGTCCGCTTCAAGGGAGTTTCCAAAGTGGTTGGTGTTTTATCCGTTGATCTGTTTGTCCCCCTGTTTACCCACGTTTTTGGAGAAGCAAGGAAGGGGGGGAAAGTGGCGCTGGTGTCACTGTTCAGGCTGAAGGAAAGTGTTCCCGGACACATACCTCTATCTTCAGAGGTCCTCGAAAGGGCGGCCAAAGTTGCCCTTCATGAATTGAGTCACCTTTATAACCTGCCCCATTGCGATGATAAAAAATGTCTCATGCACTTTTCCGGTGGTCTTGAAGATCTGGATACAATGCCCCTTTATTTCTGTCGGTACTGTTCAAAATTTTTCCGTGATGCCGTTGTCAGACAAGCACGAAAATAGTTGTTATGGCAATTTCCCTTATTTCAGGTCTTTTTTGTTCTCAGGAATTCGTTCACCAGCACATCCCAGCCCAGTTCCGGAAAATTTCCGTAAACATCGCCAATGGGTTCACCACCTGTAGCCGCCAGATTTTCATATTCCGGCCCCATCAGGCCCAACAGACGATGTGCCTCCTGCTCCATCCACTGGGAGCTTTCCTTTCCAAAATACAGGCCCTTTAAGTTCCGTTTGGGCATATCCGGCTCCAGAATGCACAGCCAGCCCTCATTATAAGGATCTTCATGGGTAATATCCGGATGCTCCAAGGCCTTATGGTTTACAGCCAAAACCGTTCCGGTCACCGGAGCCAGGACAGCCGCTTCGTGATTTTCCCGACCAAATTTCCAACCCACCTGGTTCTGGTTCAGCCTTGCACCCAGCGGCGGAAGCACAAGCGAATCTGCCACTCCGAATACCTTGACCAGAAAATCATCCAATCCGATTCTGACCCGACCTCCATGATCAAACCGCGTCCAGCTATGCCCCAGGTGATAGTAATAACCATCGGCCATCCTGTAACCCGATGCCAGTCGATAGCTAGGTGGGATTGAATCCTCAACAAAGTCCACATCGTCGAGCGCCTGATCAAAAGGACAGTGATAACACTCATAGCTCATGGTACAAATCTTAGGGGCATCGATACGCCCGGTCAGTGCATGGCGGCACGGACGGGCATTACCCGCATAGGTTTTCCTGAGAGAGTCAACCCACTGTGGCGTCCCCGCCATGGTTTCATCTTTGGTTTCAATTTCCACCATGGCTTTTTGCATCGCTTTGTCGAACGGGCAATTGTTGCAGTCAAAATTATTATCACACTTCCGGAAGTTCACAACACCGGCTTTCATCCAGATGCACTCGTCCTCCACAACCTGGAATCCCCGAACCCTCTTTTTTTCCTTTGATCCTGCTTTGATCGTCTTTGTCATTTGTCTGATCTCCTTTCCTGTTTGTTGTGGCGTCTGGTATACGCCTGTCGCCCTTCTGATAGAGACTTTTTACAAACAGGATATCGCAATAAGGATGCCAAAAGTACCCATCTTATGGTGCAATGATCTTTTCCATTTGAAATTATTGGCTTTTTTGAAGAAAAATAAAATAGTTGTCTTGAAAAGAGACTTTTTGAACAGATGGGGGGTGATGCAATTGGCTACGCAGGAAAAGTCAGAGAAAAAGTATAAGGATGATATTTACAGCAAAATCAATATGTTACAATGCTGTAGCAATAAGATACAGCTTTTGTAGCTTTTGGCTACATGTTTTGAAGGGAGATATAAATCATCA
>JAFDJF010000417.1 GCA_019307645.1 Deltaproteobacteria bacterium | reverse complement strand
AATTCGGGGACGTGTGGGTTGTTGCTCTGGCCGCTGTGCTGATATCTTTTTTGGCAACGATTTACCCTTCATGGTATGCTTCCAGGTTGAACCCGGTAGAAGCCATCAGGTATGAGTAGTTAAAAAAACTGGATTATCAGAGTAGGCCTTGTTTTCAAGTTTGGATTTTAGATTGCGGATTTTGGATTATAAAAAGAAAAAATCCTAATGTTAATGGCTCTCATCCTGAATTGAGAAAACAAATTTCGGAGTTTTCGTGTAGTCACTAATTATTACTGACCACTAAACACTCAATACTGATCACTGATTACCGATCACTCGATACTCAAAAATGCTGCATCTGGAAAACATCTACAAATCGTTCACTCATCATGGGACCCTGATTGAGGTTTTGATGGGGATTGATCTCCACATCAATCCAGGGGACAGTCTTGCGATCACAGGGGCCTCCGGTGTGGGCAAGTCAACACTGTTGAATATCATGGGGAGTCTTGACCCCCCCACAGAGGGCAATGTCAGATTCGGAGAGCGATATGTGTATGAAATGAGTGATGTGGATCTTTCCCGTTTCAGGAACAGAGAAATAGGCTTTGTGTTTCAGTTCCACCACCTCCTGCCGGAGCTAAATGCACTGGAAAACACAATGATGCCTGCCTTGATTGCACGCTGGCACCGTAAGAAAGCGGCTGAGATGGCAAGAGAGGTTCTGGAGAAAGTGGGACTTGAAAAGAGACTGACTCACCGCGCCGGAGAGCTTTCCGGGGGCGAACAGCAACGGGTGGCTATCGCACGGGCGCTTATTATGAAACCAAAGCTGATACTGGCGGACGAGCCGACAGGAAATCTTGACTGGTTGACAGGCCAGGAGGTTGCGGATCTTTTGCTCCGTCTCAACAGGGATGAGCATGTGGCGATGGTTATTGCTACGCATAACCACAGACTGTCGGGAAAAATGGCAAGGCAGAAGGAGATGATTGGTGGACGATTCCAGTAAGAAAAATGCCGGTTGTGTAACACTGCCTGGGCCTGGCTGCAAGAAACGGGGGCGTCCCTGGTTATGGCTGGTTCTACTTCTTGCCGAAGCTGTCTTTTGGAATCCGGGAGTTGTCCCGGCTCAGGAAGTGGGTTTTGCCGGAGCGGTTTATGTCGTTTCGGTTCTAGTGGAAGACAACCAGCGAGTTGAAAAGGAGGCCATCCTGGCTGTGATCACCACCCGGAAGGGAGACCTTTTTGATCAGGAACAACTCGACAAGGATCTTCGTGACATTTACAGGATGAAGTTCTTTACGGATGTCAGAATAGAACTCAAAGACGGGCTGGGAGGAAAGATCGTTATATTTCGTGTGACGGAAAAAGCATCCATTGGCGAAATCGTTTTTGAGGGAAACAAAAAGGTGCGTGAAGATGATTTAAAGGAGGAATTGGGGATAAAACTCTATTCCATCCTGGACGACAATGCAATCAAACAGAGCGTCAACCGGCTGACGGAATTTTACAGGCAGAAGGGCTACTTTAAAGCAGAAATCAAGGATAAGGTCGAGCTTCTTCCAAACAATGAAGTGCGCCTGAAATACGAAATTGCTGAGCATGACAAGGTGTATATTACAAAAATAGAATTTCTGGGGAACACCGAATTCGATGATAATGATCTCAAGGATATCATGGAGACCAGTGAAAAAGGGTTTTTTTCCTGGTTTACTGATGCAGGATATCTGGATAAGAAGATGCTGGAGTTCGATGTTCATAAAATAACTTCATTTTACCACAACCAAGGATTTATCAGGGCAAGAGTTGGCGAACCTGAGATCATATTTGAAAAAGAAAAAGGGCTGACCATTATCATGGAGATCGAGGAGGGGCCTCAGTACGGTGTCAGCAGTGTATCTGTGGATGGTGATTTGATTTTTCCCGCGGAGGAGCTTCTGGAGGTAGTCAATATCGGAAAGCAAAAAGTCTTTAATCGGGAGGTCGTACGCAATGATATCAATGCCCTGAGGGAAGTATACGTTGATGCAGGCTTTGCCTATGCAGATGTGACGCCCCGTACAGAAGAAGATGACGAGAAGCATCTGGTAGATATTGTTTATGTTATTTCCAAAGGGTCAAAGGTCCGTTTTGAGAGGATCAACATTTTCGGGAACACCATAACAAGGGATAAGGTCATCCGGCGTGAACTGGCGGCTGTTGAGGGTGAGGATTTTAGCGGAGAGGCAATGCGGGTGAGCACGGAAAACCTGAACCGTCTTGGGTTTTTTGAGGATGTGGAGATGCAGACTAAGAAAGGCAGCCGGGACGACTTGATGATTCTGGATGTCAGAATCAAAGAAAGACCCACGGGTTCCTTCAGTGTCGGTGCGGGCTACAGTTCAGAAGACTCAATTTTCGCCATGTTTCAAGTCGCGCAGAGCAATCTTTTCGGGCGGGGGCAGAAACTGCAGGCATCAGCCAAGCTCGGCGGCCTTTCAACCGAGTTCAAAATAAATTTTACGGAACCCTGGCTGTTTGGCACGCGTTATTCGGGAAATTTTGAGATTTACAAGTGGAAGCAGGAATATAATGATTACAGCTATGAGGGTACGGATTATGAAGACTACAAGCGAGACAGCTATGGCTTTAGGTTGGGCCTTGGATTCCCTATTGATAAAATTGATGAATTGACACGAGGTTCGGTATCTTACGGATACGATAGTTCAGACATCAGCAATATTCCGTATGATGCTTCTCCAGCATGGAAGGATATGGAAGGTAAAAATATGACCAGCAGTATAACCACCGGGATACGGCGGGATTCCAGGGACGAGCCCTGGAATACCCGCAGAGGGTCTGTAAACACCCTTTCTGTTGAGATTGCCGGCAGGACTTTAGGTGGGGACGTGAATTTCAATAAGATCCGGGCAGGGACTGCCTGGTATTTTCCGCTTTTTTGGGACACGGTCTTTCTTGTTCGGGGAAACTGGGGCTATATCGAGGAGCGGGCTGGAGGAAAGCTTCCTGTATATCAGAAATTCAGGATAGGGGGGATAAATACAGTGCGTGGTTTTGAGTTTGGGTCCATCTCTCCCCTTGATCGGAGAGGTGAGTACATAGGCGGCGAAAAGATGATGTACTATAATTTTGAATACCGTTTCCCTGTGCTGAAAGAGCAGGGAATTGTCGGTCTTGTGTTTTATGATTGCGGAAATGTGTGGACAGATAATGAGCATTACTCATTTTCTGATTTAAGGAAATCAGTTGGCGCCGGGGTTCGGTGGTACTCTCCCATGGGGCCGCTTCGCCTGGAGTATGGCAAGAATCTTGATCCGTATGATTGGGAAGAAACAGGTAAGTGGGAATTTTCTGTCGGGGGGTTGTTTTAAGAGAGGTACAAGGTACACGGTATACGGTGCAAGGTATGGGATTAAAGATTTACCTTGCACCCTGAACCTTACACCGTCAACTTTTTTAAATTCGTGCCTTGATGGCTTGTGGCCGGGCAATTACCATTAACTAGTGTCCATCCAGAAATGAGATATTTTGTCCAAGGTCAAGGCATGCGAAGATTTTAACCGCAGGAATATATTGGAATATTTCGAGGATTAAAATCTGAGCATAACGCAGAGA
>JAFDJF010000416.1 GCA_019307645.1 Deltaproteobacteria bacterium | reverse complement strand
GCCTCCAGACGCCATCAACTGCCCCTCCGACAACCGAAACTCGAAACACCGTCCGGTCTGTTTCTCGCCACTGTCGGAAATCCGATTTGAACTTTTCCGGTATTGGCGTATAATTGCATTACTGTTCAACAGCACAACAAATCCGCCAGTGGGAGAGCGCCGATGAAGTTGACCTGCCTGCAAGAAAACCTGTCGAGAGGGCTGAACATCGTTGGCAAGGCAGTGAGCACCAGGAGCACATTGCCGGTACTGGGTAATGTACTCCTGGCCACTGACCAGTCCCGCCTGAAACTGGCGGCCACCAACCTGGAGCTTGGAATCAACTGCTGGATAGGCGCTCGCATTGAGGAAAAGGGAGCGATCACGTTACCAGCCCGTACGCTGGTGGACATGGTCAACGCCTTTACCGCAGAAAAGGTCAGCATGGAGCTCAACGTCCGGTCCAAGTCCTTGCGATTGACCTGCGGCCGGAGTGAGGCGAACATCAAGGGCATTGACGCGGAAGAGTTTCCCCTCATCCCCGAGTCAGAGCCGGATGGCGTCGAGATCCCTTCCGGGGCCTTTGGGGAGATGATTACCAAGACCGCCTTTGCCGCGGCCACCGACGAAAGCCGGCCGATTCTCACCGGCGTGCTAGTCAAGTTCGACGGTGAGCGGGTCACGATGGCAGCGGCTGATGGCTTTCGCCTTTCAGTGGCCTATTCCAGGCTCGGCTCGCCGGTTGACGAGCCGTTCACGCTGATCATACCGGCGAACTCGCTCAAGGAGCTTAACCGGATCTGTGGCGACCAGGAGCAACCCATCAGGCTGACGCTTCCGGCCGGCCGGGGGCAGGTGATCTTTGCCATAAAGGACGTAGACCTGGTCTCCCAGTTGATCGATGGCGCTTTTCCTGACTATGATCAGATCATCCCGACCTCTCACGCCACGCGGACGGTGGTCGCCACGTCGGAGATGCTCGCGGCGTGCAAGGCGGCCGACATCATCGCTCGCGAGGCAGCCCACACCGCCCGCATACGAATCCTGCCTGACGACGAGTTGACCCCCGGACACATGGTGGTGGCAGCCATGTCGGCCGAGACGGGCGACAATGAGACCGAGATCGACGCCCTGGTGGATGGAGACCCGGTCGAGGTCGCCTTTAACGTCCGGTACCTGAACGAGGTATTGAGCGTGATTGAAACGCCCCAGGTGGCGGTTGAGACGGTCAGCGAATCAAATCCCGGCGTGATCCGGCCGGTGGGCAACGACGATTTTGTGCACGTGATCATGCCGATGCACCTCGGTCGGTGAAGCTTGACGCGCTGCTGCTCGCCGGTTATACTTTTTCTGTGCGGGGCGTAGCTCAGATCGGATAGAGTGCGCGGTTTGGGTCCGCGAGGTCGCCGGTTCAAGTCCGGCCGCCCCGACTTGCGGGTGTAGCTCAATGGTGGAGCCCCAGCCTTCCAAGCTGGTCGTGAGGGTTCGATTCCCTTCACCCGCTCCTTGACAATCGAAAATGGGCCCATAGCTCAATGGTTAGAGCAACCGGCTCATAACCGGTCGGTTCCAGGTTCGAATCCTGGTGGGCCCACAGAAATCAAAAGAGCCGCTCGTCACCTGCGACGAGCGGCTCTTTGCTATGTTATGGTTTGATTCAAGGGCGAAATTGGAGAGTTTGCCAGATTACTAAGTTCAGACCATCTCTATAATCAGAATCTAGTTCGAGTCCTGTTTGGGGGTACTCAACATAAAGTTGGTGGCTTGGTCGCGCTCTTCAGATAGCGGATACGTCGCGGGTTTGAATCTCGTCGCTCCCGTTTTTATGTAAAGAGGCTTGGTAGGTACTTCCAGGGCTCTTTTGCAATGAGGCGGCGACACCGCACATTACGTGACCACTGTTGAAGGGAGCCTCGCTATGGGTATTCACCGGCAGCGGTTGTCCGCCTCTGAAGCTAGTGACAGACAGGGGTTCGAGTACCCTTGGGGTCACATGCTTGATTGCGGTCTACTGATACTTCCCAATACTATGCTTCTTCTTTGCCAACCATCAGCATCACATCAGCAGGGGGTCTGCCCTTATGTAAAAGCTTGACCATTAGTTTCATCGGTTCATCGATATGCGTGAAGAATGCTTTGTATCCATCACATAAGAAATTCAAACCTTCTTCTCCGTTCGGGGTCCTTCGAATTCGATTCTTGGGACAGCCCCCGTTGCAGATGAAACGCACGTCACATTTCTGGCAATAACGGGGAAGAGTATCGCGTTTGTCAAATCCAAAACGGATATGCTTCTGATGTCCAACCATCTCAAGCAAATCTCTCCCATGAATGTTGCCCAATAAATGGTCTGGTTCAACGAAATGGTCGCAAGAATAGAGATCTCCGTTGTGCTCGAGGGCCAGGGCGGTTCCACAGATCTCTCCAAAGACACACAAGGTCGCTGGTTGCCCGTACCAAACACCCAGCGCCACATCGAAGATTTGTACAAATACTTGGCCCACATCTTTGCGTACCCATTCATTGAAAACGGCTGTTAAGAATCGACCATATTTCTTCCCCGTCACTGAGCGTGTGGTGACCTGGTACCCTTCCTGGAAACCGCTCTGATTCTTCCGCTCCACGATGGGGATGAATTGGATGAACTGTGTTTCCACTTCATCTCGCAAAAATCGATATACTTCCAATGGATGGTCAACATTGGCTGCATGCACGGTAGTCAGGATGTTGAACGCAACCTGGTGCTTAATCAATAGTGCCAGTCCAACCATCACCTTATCAAAGGTTGGTTTGCCACCTTTGTCTACCCGGTAAGCATTGTGTATTTCGCTGGGTCCATCTAAGCTGAGGCCAATGAGGAAGTTGTTCTGCTTGAAGAATCGACACCATTCGTCATCTAGTATAGTGCCATTTGTCTGTAATGCATTGTGGATCCGCATTCCTGGTTTACGGTACTTCTTCTGGAACGCTACAGCGCGTTGATAAAACTCCAACCCTGTCAGGGTTGGTTCACCACCTTGCCATGCAAAGGTCACTTCTGGGACGCGTTGCGTTTCGATGTATTGACGTGTGTACGTTTCCAGGATTTCCTCACTCATGCGGAAGTCGCTTCTTGGATATATTGCTTCTTTCTTGAGGAAGTAGCAATATTTGCAGTCCAGGTTGCAGATCGCACCGCGGGGTTTGGTCATGATATGAAAAGCTGGTGGAAGGGAGCTACTAGGAGAAGCGTTTAGCGAGGGTTTGGCCGAATCAGTTATCATGAGTACCTATCGAAAAAAGTGAGGTTATCCCCATTCGCTGGACCAATAACGGGCCAAAATAAGGTGGACTACAGTTTACCATAATGTTCCTTAACAATCAAAATGCGCCTCAGCCGGTGTTCGATATCCAAGGCTCTGGTGCGGTCGCTCGGTGTTGTAGAAGCCGAAGTAGCTCTGCAACCCGCTGGCCAGGGCCGGCACGGTGGCGTACTCTCGCAGGAAGATATCCTCGTACTTGACCGTGCGCCAGAGGCGCTCGATAAAGATGTTGTCCACAAACCGGCCGCGGCCATCCATGCTAATGCGAACGCGAGCGTCCTGTAAGCAGGTGGTGAAGGCATTTGCTGTGAACTGAGCACCCTGATCGGTGTTGAAGATC
>JAFDJF010000415.1 GCA_019307645.1 Deltaproteobacteria bacterium | reverse complement strand
ATCCGCAGGGTCGTTGTTTTGCCCGCCCCGTTAGGTCCTAATAGTCCCAGTATTTCGCCTTTCTGTATGTCGAAGTTGATCTGATCCACCGCACAGAAATCACCGAAATACTTTGTCAGATTTTCGACATATATCATGTTTTGCTCCTTTTCCTGAATTGGTTCGCCTCATTCATCGTAACTTCTCAATAAATCCGGGTCGGTTCGGGCCGTGGGGGGTCTCTTTTTAGAAACCTGCATATTTGTGAGTCATTCTAAAATGACGGTAGCCTGCTAGGGTATTTCCGATATGTTTTTTCTGGAATGGTACCATACTCAATTGCTTTTTGGAGGATGAAATATAAGGAAAAGGGCGTAGCATGTCAATAGTAAATTGCCCCTTCTTTAAGGTATATTCCAGAAAACCAGGACCAGGAACTCCTATGAGAGAAATTTTTCTTTTGTTCCTGATTTTTTTGGGTATAATGCCATCATGCCTCAAGAAACCGGAACCGTCTACCTGGTAGACGGCAGTTCATATCTTCATCGCGCCTTTCATGCCATAAGAAATCTGTCTAACTCCAAGGGATTCCCGACAAATGCCGTCCTTGGTTTTACCAAAATGGCCCTGAAGCTCATTAAGGACAAAAATCCGGGATACCTCGCCTTTGTCTTTGATGTAAAAGGTCCCACCTTCAGACACGAAATCTATGAAGCCTACAAGGCCAACCGCCCGCCAATGCCGGAAGACATGGCAATACAGATCCCTGTCATCAAAGAGATCCTGGGAAACCTGAATGTCACGATACTGGAAAAACAAGGCTACGAGGCGGATGACATCATCGGGACCCTGGCCAGGGTGTGCGAGGAAAAGGGCTTTGAGGTCGTCATGGTGACCGGAGACAAAGACTTCAGGCAACTGGTCACACACAATGTTGCCATGTGGGATACCATGAAAGATGTTGTTACGGATTATGTATCATTGAAAGAGACCTATGGATTTGAACCGGAACTCTTTATCGATGTCATGGGGTTGTCCGGTGATACCTCGGACAATATCCCCGGGGTGCCGGGCGTGGGGGAAAAGACCGCCATCAAACTCATCAATGAGTTCGGTTCATTTGAGAAGGTCTTTGAACATGTTGAAGAAATAAAAGGAAAGAAACTCAAAGAAAACCTCCTGAAATTCGAGGATCAGGCGGTTTTAAGCAAACAGCTTGTCTCTATCGACCGGTTTGTGCCCCTTGAAGTGGGTATTGATCAACTCAAGCTGGGAGAACCCCACGGTGAGGCATTGTCTAAGATCTTCCGAGATATGGAGTTCAGGGGGCTGTGGGAAGCATTTGCCTCCAGAAAGGAGATCATCAGCAACTACAGCCTATGCCTTACAAAGGATTCCCTGACGGATCTTGTGAAACAAATAGAGGCCGCCGGACTGGTTTCGGTGGATACGGAAACCACCAGCCAGGACCCTCTTCAGGCCAGGCTTGTGGGAATCTCCTTTTCTTGTGAGGAGGGAGAGGCCTATTACCTTCCCATTGAACACAACTACCTGGGTGTCCCGCGGCAGTTGACCTGGTCAGAGGCCCTTAAGATTCTGAGACATGTCCTAGAGGATGAGAAGATCCTAAAGGTGGGTCAGAATATCAAGTATGATGCAGAGGTGCTGAAGCGTCACGGGGTGGATCTTAACGGCGTTCATTTTGATACCATGGTTGCATCATATGTCATAAATCCGGGACTCAGACAACACAGCCTTGATTCTCTGGCGCAGCATTATCTGAACCACAAGATGATCCCTTTCAGCGATGTGGTGGGAAAGGGGAAAAAACAGCTCAGTTTTTCAGACATTGATGTGGAACGGGCCTGCGAGTATTCCTGCGAAGACGCTGACATGACATTGAGACTCATGCATATTCTCCATAAAAAGATGAAGGCGGACAAAAATGAGCCTCTGTTTTTTGACCTGGAGATGAAGCTCCTGCCTGTACTCATGGACATGGAGATGGCGGGCATCCGGATCGATGCCGATTTTTTCAGGCAGATGTCCGCAGGGTTTGCCAAACAGATGAAGGTGATGGAAAAGGAGATCTATGATGAGGCGGGCATGGAATTCAATATCAATTCGTCGCAGCAACTGGGTCATGTGCTCTTTGAAAAGCTTCAGCTTCCTGTCCAGAAGAAGACCGCCAAGACGAAACGATACTCCACGGATGTAAACGTCCTGAAAAAGCTGACCGTTTTTCCCCAAAAGATCCCCGGGTTGATCCTCCGTTACAGGACCCTTTCAAAGCTCAAGTCCACCTACCTTGACGCGTTGGTGAAGATGGTAAACCCTGCCACAGGGCGAGTCCATACGTCCTACAACCAGACAGTTGCTGCAACCGGACGACTGAGCAGCAGCAACCCGAATCTGCAGAATATTCCTATTCGCGGAGAAGAGGGCCGAGAGATCCGAAAGGGCTTTGTGGCACAGGACGGCCATTATCTGGTATCCGCAGACTACAGCCAGGTGGAGCTTCGGGTCTTTGCCCATTATTCCAACGATGAGGCCTTTATGGAGGCCTTTAAGCTGGATGAAGACATTCATACCCGTACTGCAGCGGAGATCCTGGACGTGAATGTCCTGCTTGTAACTCCTGATATGAGGCGGGTTGCAAAGGCGGTCAATTTTGGAATCATCTATGGGATGGGCCCCAAGAAACTGAGCGAAGCGCTGGATCTTGATCTCAAGACAGCCAAGAATTATATCTCGGCCTATTATAAAAGATATAAGGGTGTAGCGAAGTATAAGGAAGAGATGATTCAAAATGCCCGAAGAGATGGCTTTGTTACCACGCTGTTTAACCGGAGGCGATACCTGCCGGATATTCATCATGGCAACCAGATGATCCGTGCTGAGGCAGAGCGTATGGCAGTCAACACCCCTATCCAGGGTACGGCAGCCGATCTGATCAAAAAGGCCATGATTCATATCCACAACAGGCTGATACGGGAAGACTTTCAGACAAAGATGCTCCTTCAGGTCCACGACGAGCTTGTGTTTGAGGTACCCGAGAAAGAACTGGATGTTACGGTTTCCATGGTCAGGGAAGAAATGGAAGGCGTTTATGCCCTGAGGGTCCCGCTGAAGGTGGATATTAAAAAGGGCCGTAATTGGGACGAGGCGCATTAGGATTCATTTGTTGTTAAGAGAAATTTATAAAAAGGAAAATCAAAATGACCCACGTTTTTGGGCCGGTTCCGTCAAGAAGACTGGGTCTTTCGCTGGGGGTTGACCTGATACCGGCAAAGACCTGCTCTTTCGACTGCCTGTATTGCCAGGTGGGGAAGACAACAAAAAGGACTGTGGACCCGAAGCCGTTTGTTCCTGTTCGTGACGTGGTGGAAGAAGTCAGGAAGAAACTACTTAAATGCGTACCGGATGCCATCACTCTGGCCGGATCAGGCGAACCGACGCTCCATTCAGAGATAGATCTGGTTATAACGTCCATCAAGAAAATTACAGATACAAGGGTTGTCGTTTTAACAAACGGTTCCATTTTCTGGAAAGAAGACGTCAGAAACCGCGTTCTGGAGGCCGATGTCATCATGCCGACGCTGACGAGCGCCTATGACCACACGTTCAGGATGATCCATCGTCCCCATCC
>JAFDJF010000414.1 GCA_019307645.1 Deltaproteobacteria bacterium | reverse complement strand
AAGCCGCATTTCCACAAGATCATCCTCTATCAGGTCTGTCAAACCTACCTGCTCCTGTAACTCCTCGCATGCACGACAGTCCCAGCACTGAAATCTACAATTTTTTATGATTTTTCTCCAGTTGTTTAGTAAGTCTTTAATTTGTTCGGCCCCATCCGAAAAGCATTTCCTTATGAGCACATTGGGCGGTAAAGCAAAAGGTCCGTTGCCGTTCAATAAAGGGAACCAGACGGTAAGATGCTCATAAATGGCGTGAGGGGTTTTTCTTCCGGCAACTTTAACCACATCGAAATATTGAGCGATCTCCTCCAAATCTGCACGAAACGGCGGCAAAAACACCTTGTTCAGGGCATAGAGCGGTACGGACGAACAATCGTTCATTAATTTAACCCGATTAAAAACGGCGTCACATTCTTCTGAAGAATTTATGCCAGGGTGTGTCAAAGTATGCTGATAATGCTCTTCCCAAAACCTGCAGTTTCCCAGACACCCTTCATGGGTCAGCATAGACAGGGCTACATATTTACCATGTTTTTCCTGAAACGTTTTCTGTGCGCGTTTAATCTCTTTCAAGGACTTCAGGTCTCTCATTAACACCCGGTCGATATTAACATAATCAAAACCAAGCTCGGCAAAATTCCAGAAATCCTGCGCTGATTTCAATCTTCTTAAAACCGTATTTTTTATTTCCAGATCAGGGAATTGTTTTTGCAGCAGCCCATAGCGCATCCATAACGAATGAGGTTGAGTGATGCTCCTAATCCCCCTTTCATAAAGGGGCTTGAGATTTTCGACAAACAGTTTGAGATTCTCCTCTGTAGGGGGAACATAAACATTGTTAAACACAGGAGAAACTTTGATTTTTAATTCATCCTGCAGAAAAAGCATGTCTTCAAGGTGCGCCTGGTTTAAATCAGAATCCACGAACACCCCATGCGCGTCAGTATGAAAAGGAGCGATCCTACAGGTAAAATTGATATCATAAATAAGATCTGAATAGAGCTGAAACAGCTTTAGGATATTATCGTTTCTCAAAAATTTTTGAACAGTGGCAATCGGGCTGACAGACAATGTAAATTTTATTTTAGAAATATTGGGATATTCCTTCTCTGGTTTTTCGCAATCTATTTCGTTCATAGAATGTCTCCACGCATTGTCTGACGGACACACCATTAGGCGAAGAGTCTAAAAGGCCAAAAGTCAAATAGCAATACGATTCTGTAACATCTTTCTCTCACCCGCTTCGCTAGAGGCACACAGAGAACACAGGGATAGAAATAAGAATGAACTGCTCAGGTTCAGGCCTTTACTAATCCCGCGTTCCGCGGGACCGACAGCCTAAATAACCTGAGTAGAGCGGTTACCAGAGAATAAAAACCCGGCAAAAGCCGGGCTTTTATTCAAGTACTTAAATAGCCGCATATGACAGACGTCCTACAAGCTATATCAACCTGTGCCTACACCGTACCTTCCGGCATCTTGCCGTTGTTCTCAGTCCAAAGCGGGCATGTTGTCGGGTTTCCGCGCCTTGCTGAATCCATGCATTCGTTGCACCAGGTGCACCAGACAACGTCGTCGGACTTGCCGGCTTTCTGTTTTATGGCCCATTCGTGATCAGCAAAGATGCTCCTGCATATGGCCACCATATCTGCCTTGCCTTTCTGCAGAACTTGTTCAGCCTGATCAATGGTACTAATCTTTCCGGCAGTGATAACCGGTACGCCTTTTCCTTCAACAGATTCTTTTATTGCTTCTGCGAGATAGACGTTCGTGCAGTCAGGCATATATCCGGGTGGTACGCATCGGTGTCCGCTGTATCCGCGAACGTTGCCGTCACCGTCCCATGGTTCGGGTTTCGGGTATGGGAAGAGCATGTAAGTATCAATCGGCTGCCAGGCATCCTGTGCCTTTGCGCCTGCGGAGACGCTGATATATTCAGCGCCCAGATCAGCCATAAACGGAGCAATCTTCGTGGTTTGCTGCAGTGTATTGCCGCCGACGATAAAGTCGTCACCGTTCATCCTTATGGCCACCTGAAAATCATCGCCACACCTTTCCTTTATGCCTTCAAAAACCCTTTTGGGAAAGTTCATCCGATTTTCAAAGCTGCCGCCCCATTCATCCGTCCTCTTGTTTCTGTGGGAGATCATTGCAGCAGTCATGTAGCTGTGTGCACCGTGAATTTCTACGCCGTCGTATCCGGCCTTCATAAGCCTTTCCGCGCCGTCAATATGCAGGTAAACACACATTTCGATCATGTCTGCAGGAATCTCGCTGACATTATTCATGCCGGGCATGGGCATTCCGAACTGGACAAAGAACTTTGGCGGATTGGGAACTGATTTCACGGCTGCTACCATCTTTTCCAGCCCTGGAATCATACCATCATGGTGACACCCGATTGTAGATGGAATCGGCATCATTACAAAAGTCAGCTCCTGCACAATAATTCCGGCACCGCTTGCCGCCAGTTTTGTATACATATCGAGGAGATTGTCCGTAACTTCCGCAGTCATCAGATCCGCCCGAAAGACAACCGTGGGGGGAAACATCAACCGATTCCTGATTTCCATACCACTCTTGAGTTTAATAGGTTCATCAAAAAGTTTCATTTGCACCCTCCTTTTGGGTTATTGGTTAATATAGTGCTCCAACTTAGGCTTTTCTTGGCACGATAATGGTAGATGAACGCTTGAAAAAGTAAATGGTACCATAAATCGAGCCAAGCCTCCTCGCCTCCCAGCCTTCTAGCCTCCCAGCCCTCCTAACCCAGGGCATACACATCATATTTGACCTTACCCTCCAATGCGAAAAACTGACCAATTCCGATGCACTGCTTCCGGTTCAGCCATTGATAATTCTCATGGGAGGTCTGAAAACGAATATTTGCACGAACCTGGGTAACTTCCTGTAATTTCATATTCATAAAATCTTCATACCCGTTTTCGCCAAGTTCCAGTACGCCGGTATTGGTCTGATATATCAACGCACCGTCGTCCGTCTGAATGCTTAGACGCACATCAATATCTCCGACACCATCTGTGCGAACTGTGATAAAATCACCTCCCACGGGCAGAATTTTACCGTTAACCTTTGGTCCGGACACGGTTCCGCCGCTGAAATAGGCATTGAGGCGAATTCCCTGGGCAACAGGCCCGATGAAATCAGGCGCCGGGTCAGTTATGCCCTCATAGGAAAAAATGTGTTCCATGGTATATTCCTTCAGTTCTGCCATAGGGTACCTCCTTTTAAGATAAACTGAGTGTTAATGGGTTCACCGCAGGCAGAAACAATACAATATTGAATCGCCCCGGCAATATCATTATGTTTTAAGGCTCCAGCAAGGAAACATGTTGAAAAAACCCGAAAAACATCCCATATAATCTTTACAGAAGTTGCCTGGACCTTTAAAAAAAGTTGGTGTGCGTTTCAGGAAGACACATTTTTCTGCCGGAAATAGATTACAGATTTTCATATTAAAATCAAGAAAATGCAAGACCAATTAATTCCGGGGGAACCATGGGGGAAAAACCCATATTGTAAACGTTAAAATCCGCAGGCAGCCAAGTTTGATGAAATATTCTGGCCGCCCTGATGAAGGCCCTCATTACAAATGTTGACTCTCCAGTTTATT
>JAFDJF010000413.1 GCA_019307645.1 Deltaproteobacteria bacterium | reverse complement strand
TATAGTGAACGAGAACCTGGAGGCGCTTAAAGCCATCTTCCCCGAGTCCTTTACAGAAGACGGTGTGGACTTTGAAGTGCTCCGTCAACTTCTGGGCGACGCGGTTGATGACGGCGAGGAAAAATACGGACTCAACTGGCATGGCAAGAAAAAGGCGCGACAGATTGCGTTAATGCCTTCCCTGGGTACGCTGCGCCCCTGCCCTGAAGAAAGCGTTGATTGGGATACAACACAGAACCTGTTCATCGAAGGCGACAACCTTGAAGTCCTGAAACTCCTGCAAAAAAGTTACGCCAACAAAATCAAGATGATCTATATCGATCCACCCTATAACACGGGAAAAGAGTTTATCTACCCTGACAAATTTCAGGACAATCTGGATACTTATCTGAGATATACCGGCCAGAAAGATGATGAGGGGTTCAAGGTCAGTTCTAATACAGAAAGTTCAGGTCGCTATCACACCAATTGGCTGAACATGATATATCCTCGCCTTAAACTTGCACGCAATCTTTTGAGTAATAATGGGGTTATTTTTATATCTATTGACGACAACGAGCAGTCAAGGTTGAAAGAGGTTTGTGATGAAATTTTTGGTGAATCAAATTTTCTAACGAAGATAATTGTACAATCAAATAAAAGAGGACAGACATACAAAGAGATAGCTAAATGTCATGAGTATTTATATGTTTATTACAAATCAGAGAATTCATCTCTTGGAGAGCTTGATAAAAAAGAAGGCGTTCTTCCTTTCAAAGACAAACACGGAGGATATGATCTCTGGGAGCTTAGAAACAGAAACCCTAAGTTTGGAAGACATAACCGTCCAAACCTCTTCTATCCGATCTATATAGACCCAGGCTCTACTAAAGCTGATAACTTAGCAAATATAAGTCTTCAGCAAAACAAACAATTTTCGATTGAAGTACTCCCAAAAAACAGCGAGGGTGCCGATAGCTGTTGGCGTTGGGGTAAAGAAAAACTGTTGTCTGATGGAATAAATGCAATTCCACAAGTAGCATTTGGAAAGCAACGTAGGGATGGTGGTTGGAACATTTACCAAAAATCTCGGAAGAGTACAACAAAAGCCAAATCAATTTGGACAGACAAAGGTGTTATTAGCGAGCAGGGCACAGTGGAAGCTGGCCGTATTGGTATGGGCGGACTACTTGACTTCCCAAAACCTTTAGAACTTATAAAACGATGCGTTCTACTTGGATCTGGGGATGGTGACATCATAATGGATTTTTTCGCTGGCTCTGCAACAACGGCAAATGCGGTGATGGCGCAAAATGTTGAGGATGGATTCCAAAGGTTTTGCATATCGGTGCAGCTTCCAGAACCTACGTACGAAATTAAAGATGGGAAAAAGATTCCAAAGAAAAATAATGAAAATGCCTATAAAAAAGGCTTTAAAACGATTGCCGATATCGCCGAGGAGCGAATCCGTAGAGCGGCTGCCAAAATCAAGGAAGAGAATCCGGATTATGAAGGCGACCTTGGTTTCAAAGTCTTCAAACTTGATAGCAGCAATATCCGCGTCTGGAACCCGGATCGGAACGATCTGGAACAAACCCTTATAGATCACATGGAACATTTGGTCGAAGGCCGGAGCGAAGAAGATGTGTTGTATGAGCTGCTGTTGAAACGGGGCGTTGACCTGACCGTTCCCATTGAGGAAAAAACCATAACGGGTAAAACCGTTTACAGCATCGGTTATGGAGCGCTGTTTGCCTGCCTTGATACCGCAATAAGCCGCGAGGAAGTAGAAGACCTCGCACATGGAATTATCGATTGGCACAAGGAGCTGGAACCTGCCAGTGACACACAAGTGGTGTTTCGAGACAGCGCCTTTGCCAACGACATTGCCAAGACCAACATGACCGCGATTTTAGAGCAAAACGGAATTAAGCATGTGCGGAGCCTATAAAAAAGAACCACGAATGGGCACCAATAAACACGAATTAAAAAACAAAAATATTAGTGTATATTCATGTCATTAGTGGTTAACAAGGAATCCTTATGAAGTTGCATTTTGAAGACAATCTCGATTTTCAGAAGACGGCGATTGAAGCCGTGGCCGACCTGTTTTGGGGCCAGGATATCAACCACACGGAATTTACCGTATCAAAACTGGTGGACCCTTCCGGTCAATTAAAGTTAGCAGGCATGGAAGAGTCCACCTTGGGCATCGGCAATCGTTTGCAGCTTCTGGATGATGAACTCCTGGAAAACCTTAAGAGTATCCAGCTTAGAAACGGTTTGCGCCTTTCGGACTCACTCGCCAGCGGTGACTTTACCGTTGAGATGGAAACCGGCACCGGTAAAACATATGTGTATTTGCGTACGATCTTTGAACTGAACAAACGCTATGGATTTACCAAGTTCATGATCGTGGTACCCTCCGTCGCCATTAAGGAAGGTACTTATAAAACCCTGCAAATCACACGCGACCACTTTGAAAATCTTTACCCAAACGCCAAGGGCTATGAATATTTTCTTTATGACGGGTCCAAACCCGAACGTGTACGCCAGTACGCTACCAACCCGAATATCCAGATCATGGTGGTCACGGTCGGTGCGATTAACAAAAAAGACGTCAACAACCTCTATAAGGACAGTGAAAAGACCGGCGGAGAAAAGCCTATTGATCTGGTGCGGGCGACACACCCCATCATTATTGTCGATGAGCCGCAAAGTGTCGATGGCGGCCTGAAAGGCCAGGGGAAAAAAGCACTTGATGCCATGAACCCTCTTTGCACCTTACGCTATTCCGCCACCCATGCGGACAAACACCACATGCTCCACCGACTGGACGCTGTTGACGCTTATGAGCGAGAGCTGGTAAAACAGATTGAAGTGGCTTCACTGGAAATTGAAGGCGGCTACAACAAGGCCTATGTCAAACTCCTTTCAACCCACAATCAACGTGGCTCTATTACCGCAAAGGTCGAAGTCGATATTGCCAGAGGCAAAAAGATCCGCCGCGCGGTGATGACCGTCGAGGATGGCGATGACCTGGAACAGGAAACAGGCCGCGCGATTTACGAGAATTGCCGAATTGGAGCCATCACCTGCGGCAAGAATAATCAATCCATGGAAATCAGTGTGCCGGGTGGTGAATTCACCTTGCACCCCGGCTACGAAGTTGGCGGTGTCAACCCTGATGACCTGAAGCGCTTGATGATTCGGCGCACGATCAAGGAACATCTGGATAAGGAAATGCGCTTTGCGGCGCAAAATCGTGACGTCAAAGTCCTCAGCCTGTTTTTTATCGATAGCGTTAAATATTATCGACAATATGATGACGGAAACGAGGTTAAGGGCAAATACGCCCTGATGTTTGAGGAGGAATATCGAAAGCTAGCGAAACAACCTGAGTACCAGACACTTTTCGAGAAAATTGACCTGGATATTGATGCCGGCAAGGTTCATAACGGCTATTTCTCAATCGACAAAAAAGGTGGCTGGACAGAAACCGCTGAAAATAATCAGGCCAACCGTGATAATGCGGAACGCGCCTATAACTTAATCATGAAGGAAAAGGAAAAGCTGCTCAGCTTTGAATCGAAGCTGAAATTTATCTTTTCCCACTCCGCCCTGCGCGAGGGCTGGGATAACCCGAACGTGTTTCAAATATGCGCA